>JAICVW010000115.1 GCA_025935105.1 Nitrososphaeraceae archaeon | reverse complement strand
TCAGAATATCAAACCAAATTCTCAAGATATGGCAAGGTTTAGTAAAAAGGGGATGGAAAAACCTTTCTTTAAGCACACTTTAGATAGGCCTGGGGGTGGAGAAATTCCTGTGGTTTGTCTTCGTAGGGGGTTTTGGGTGAGATGGCTGGAAGTAAAACCAAAGTATCAGTGGTCGTGTATGGGCTTAGTACCGAGGGCTATCGCTTAGGCTCCATGATGGCAGTCAAAGGTTTCAAGGTTTCGTTAATAGATGAGGCTGCTCGTATGGCTATATCGTTAAAGCCTGATATTGCCAGAACATATCCTGACGTCAGCTCTCTAATAGAGGATGAGCCCTTACTAGCACTAGAGCCTGTCGATGTAGCAATAGGGGAGGCTTCACATATTTTCTTTGCACCCAAAATTCGAAAGGTAGGCCAAGAGGTCAAAGCCGATGTCGCATCCAAATTTAAAGACGCCATAAGACCATTGAAAAAGGGTTCGTCGATAATTTTCTCTCTCCCAACTGGTATAGGTGGAAATAGTGAAAACATCGCACTTATCGAGCATGTCACTGGAATGAGCGTGGGAGAAGATATCTCCTACTATTATGTACCATTGAGTCAGGAAATAAACACAACTCCTGAATTGATTGTGGGATCCTCAAAATCGAGACATGATCCAGAAATCTCTAAAATGCTATCCGATCCTGATGTCAGGGCTAAAATTAGCTTTATAGACATAATCTCAGCGGAATTTCTACATTCCATTCGCATCTTAGGACAGTATGCACAAATGGCAAGCATTTTGGAAATTTGTAAGAACTTTAAGGATTCTAATAATAATAGCGAACCAATACGTCGAGCATTTAGTGATCTGTACTTGGATAATATTGCTAATGGTCTTTATGACCTCAGAGTAATAGGCTCTTCTCTAGGAGGTGCTGGTCCGTTGATGTATCTAGTAAACGGAAGCATTAAAGGAACTGAAAGTTATGTCAAGCACTTAATCGATCGGGTCCGTGAACTTTTGAAGAAACGGGACTTAAAGGCAAGCAGGACAAAGGTTGCAATTGCTTGGAGCTTGGATCCTAATGAGATGCGTGGTGACAAGTTAGAACTTTTATCGACTCTTGAATCCAAATTGAAAGATTATATTGGAGATGTTGAACGGCAATCCTCGTCAGCTTTAGATCTTTACCCTACTGAAAAAGTTAGAATCGTTATTGCCTGCTCTAGAACAGATTTCATGAGAATATCGTCTAGAGTTAAACAGAACTCGGACTTTATCATAATGAAAGCTAATCCTATTTGTGAGATAATAGGTTAGGCTAGTTGTCTCAACCAAGTCGAGAACCCGCGTAATTATGGCTACTCTGAATTACTCGCCGATAACCATCTTGCTTGTTTCTTGTTATACTCTTCCCTTGTGTAAATTACTCTCGCCGGATGGCCCATTACGACCATTCGTGGCGGAACATCCTTTGTAACCACCGCAGCCATCGCAACTACACTTTCTTTTCCTATGATTACTCCAGGTCTAACGACAGCCCTGCCACCTATAATGGCCCCATCTTCCACAACAACCCCCTTCATTTTTGGGCTCATCGGATATGGATCGTTTGTGAAAGTAGCAGCTGGCCCTATAAATACGTCCTTCCCTATCGTAGTTAAGGGAGGAATATAGACAGATCCTTCTATTCTGCTATGGTCGCCAATTATCACCTTGTAATCGATGTGAGTTAGCGATCCAATCATGACGTCATCGCCAATTAGGGTGTCGTCTCCTATATAGGCAAAATGCCAAATCTTAACATTTTTCCCAATTTTAGCAGATTTAGAAATATAGTTAGTTACGGGCTTTTGAGTGTGGCTCATACTCAATAATCTACATATGCCACGGGTTACCGTGCCTTATAACTTTGTCAGGAAGCTTATTTTTCCATTTTTGCAAAAAATTGATATCAGCCTGCCTTTCGCGCAATTCGTCGGGTAACATTATTGGGATCTCATCTATTATGGGATAGTATCTGAGACACTTGTTACAGAAGAGCACTCCTTCATTGATGATTGCTTCACTTCTCAGATCATCCTGTGCAAAGACATCCAATTCAAATAGTTCTAAGGGATAGTGTTTATCGACGGGACAGGCCAAAATATCTATCATTGATTTCTTCACTTTGATTTCAAATCCATGTATATTGGTGAGCCTGTCTTCGCCGATAGGAGAGCAGCCTCAGCAACTTTCGTAACATTTGTTGCATCCTCTGGAGTGACAACGAGCTTCAAACTTCTTCCAGAAATTACATCCAGAAAGCTCTGTATTTCGAGAGTTAGTGGTTCTTGAAATTTGTCTGGACGGGGTATTATGGTTGCTTTTCCGTGGTCTATCTTAACACCTTGTGTAATGTAATCACCCTCTATTATACCCTCAGTACAAACGGCGCTAAACTTTCTAACGCGGTTCGGAGTGATCCAATTTGAAGCAATTATTGCTACCCTTTGTCCATCAAAGCCGAGCATAATCGTTGCAAAATCTTCATATGAGTGGAATTTTGTGCCTGATCTCGCAAAAACGACTTGAGGTGTGCTATCGAAAAGATACATTGCTGTATCAATATCGTGGACTGAAGTATCATATATTATGCCAACGTCTCTGATATGTAAAGGCATTCGATTCTCTCGATGAAATTCCATCATTATCAAGTCGCCATATTTGCCAGCATCTATAATCTGCTTGACGTTTTTTATTGCTGGATTGAACCTTTCTATATAACCTGAAGTCAAAATCACATCCATCTTCTTTGCGACATCAATCATTTGCTCACATTCACTTGATGAGAATGCCAATGGTTTTTCTACGAAAACGTGAAGTTTTTTTTCCATTATCTTTTTTGCTAGGCTGAAATGTGTTTTGGTTGGAGTGCATATGACGGCTGCTTCTAATGAAGATTCTCTCTCAAGCATCTCCTCCAAAGAGGAATATTGATTTGCATCATATAGCTTTGCTAGTGCTATCGACTTGGATTCATCCGTGTCACAGATGGCCGCCAGAGCTCCCATGTCGTGTAGAACTCTTGCATGATTCTTTCCCCAACCACCGACTCCTACAACCGCGATTTTTCGACCTTTCTCAGCTACTGCCATACAGGAGTTAACCAGCCACAGTACTCGGTAATTTCTCCACTCACAATTTTTGAATAAGTCACCCGAACTTTACTGGTAATATCGCCTTCTTTACCATTGCCTACTGGTCGGCCATCAAGATTGACTATTGCGGTGATTTCAGCTGCTGTTCCTGTGAGAAAAATTTCATTTGCCATATATAATTCAGTTCTAGAGATTGGACGTTCGATTACCTCATATCCTAAACTCCGTGCAATAATCATTGCAGTGTCTCGAGTAATCCCATCTAAAGCTGAGCAACCAACATGAGGAGTGTATATTTTGTTGTTTCTAACGAGAAATATGTTCTCGCCTGGGGCTTCGCTGACATTACCTTCTAAATCCAACATGACTGACTCGTGATATCCATTCCTGTTGCATTCTTGAGTTGCAAGGACTGAGTTAAGATAGTTACCAGCCGCTTTCGCCATTGGCGGAGTAGAGGAGTCATTTATCCTCCTCCAGGTAGATATACACACATTAATTCCCTCTTCTCTAAAGTACTTGGCAAATGGGAAAACTAAAATCACTATATGCGTCGGCGATTGAGTGGTTACATTCAAATCAATCCCGTGTTGTCCTACGAACGCTATAGGTCTGATATAACATGATTCTTTGATTCCATTTTTCTTGAGCAGCGCTATTGCTGCTTCTTCTAACTCAGAAGCGGTGTAATCGATTCTTATTGAATATACCGAAGCAGATCGACGAAGTCTTTCCATGTGCTCTCTCAATCTAAATATTTGAAGATTGTCTTTTGACGGATATGCACGAATACCCTCAAATACTGACGTGCCATAGTGCAGAGCATGGGTGGTAACTGGTACAGTAGCCTCCTCCCATTTGACAAATTGCCCATCAAACCAGATGAAGTCGCCGCCTTTTGTTCTCATCCATGGCAAAGTCGTCCCCCGATTATAAAAATCTAAGTCAAACGAACCCTTCCTTTGGAATCTTCATCCCTAGCACCCTTAAGGTGTGATCTGGTGACTTCGCGTAGTCTTTTATTACATCCCAATGACGTTCGATGATGTCTATCACACCATGTGGGACCTTCTCCTGCCAACTGTTTTCTATGTGTTTTAACTCACTCGTTGACCCCTCGAATTCAGTGATGGCTTGCTTGTACAGCAACTCTTTTACATTTGATGCTGAGCCGGCCTGTCTACGTGCTTTCAGGGGCCTGAGCCGAAAAAGGGTCAGAGCGATTCTCTCTGCAATATCACCTGTGTAGGATACGAATTCTTTCTCTCTGATATTCCTGAGAATTTGATTTCTTAGTGACCACGAAACAGGGGAAATTAGAGGAGGAAGGTACCTTATGAAAGGTGATTCTAGTGAATAATCCGGACAAATGTTAATAGAGGCGTTGTTCCTTCCAAATGCTGATTCAATCATTGCCTTCCTTGTCTTATAAGGAAAAGGGAAGCTACGAGTGTTGATCTCTTTATCATTTTTTAGAAACCTGACAGGGTAAATATAGACATTATAATTTTTGCGCAAAAGAAGCGATATAATATTCGCATGAGCAAGGGTTAGAGGATTTAAATGGGCAAGGTAGATGGCAGCCACTCTCTCCATTGGCTATACCGAACTCTACTCTATACTTAGATAACAAAAAGGGTCGGAAAGGACCTTATGATACCCGTTTTACTTCTATTTCGATTGTCGAGACATTTCTTGTTCTGCCGTCTTCTGATTGCACCGTCTCTGAGCCAATCCTCACATCGCCTACTCTATAGCCAGCATTTTCCATCCTTTTCAAAATAATTTGTGACACATCTACTGCCCTACCAATACTTAAGCCCCGCGCCTTTATGGTTACTGATGGCTGGTTAGCGAGTTGGATGAGAGTTGAGGTGACATATGCCATTAAAGGTTTCTTTCCTATATACACTGCGTCACGTGGACCATCTTTGTGAGCTTGTGGATTTTGTTGCGGTTGTGCTTCCGACATATCAATTTCAGTGGTCTGGGATAATTTAAATCAAGAAGATAACGGCGGTCGATAACATCGATTCATTGAAGTGGTGTAAAGTGCTGTTTAAGGCTTCGCTGATCTCTGAGAGAGCCTATGGCATCATTCCATGGGGCCGGCCGGATTTGAACCGGCGGTCTCCAGCGCCCGAGGCTGGCATCATACCAAGCTAGACAACGACCCCCTCAATTTTAAGAATCATTGTTGAGACTTAATATTCGTAGCTCATTGACGTAGTCATTCTAGGAACAGTTGTGCAGCAGTAAAACCTACAGATATTGCTAATTTCATTTAAGTCATGTCATTGTGTGGTTTTATACAAGCATCGTTTGCATCTATTCCCCTCCATATCACATCATATCCTAATTCAGAGAGCAAATCAATATGATGGAATTGTGGTATCCCGAGTTTGTCTATGACCAAATTGGCATCCCTTAAAGTATTAACTTTGAGTAAGGAGGCCTGCAACTCCAGTATCTTATCTTTCCGTATCAAATGAGGCCCGACTAACAAATAATTAAGCGAACCATCTTTGTTACTGTCCGTGGAGTTTAGATCTCCCGGTTCGCGTCTTTGAAGAGCAAGATGCACGGTTTCAATAGGGACATTATATCTTGCAGCCAAATCAAAGAGCGGTATGACACCCGTCAATCCGACCTCAGCTTTGCCATCTTCTGTGCCAATGAGACGATCAACCTCTAATAGAATATCTTTAGAAAAAGCGTCTGCTAATCTAACAACCAACTCCCTATCTAAAAGCTTCAGGTAAGATAGAATCTGTTTTAAGGGCACGTCTCCTCTTTCATATAGGATCAGATGATCGTTTCGTAGTAGGGATCTTAACCTCTGCAACTGTGGCTCGACGTCTTTATATATTGAGCTTGTTAGGTATTCTTTATTTATCGCAATAAAGATGTCGCAGGAGATACAATTTTCGTTTTCTTGACCAGAGATTATACTCGTTAGCTTATCTATTTTTCGTTTGAGATAGTCGATCGTCCAAAAACCAACGATCTCAAGGTAAACTCGTTGACCATGCCGTTCGAGGAGAAAGTCTGGGATGAATACCTTACCATCGGCTAATGTGATTGGATCTGGTTCCCTGGCAACCATCCAACCCGATTGACATTGTTCAAATTTAGTTGCGAATTTTTGCTCGAAGCTGCTGTCAAACACTGAATCAGAACCAGTTGTATTAGGGACCAGGTAATAAACAGGCGAAGACATTATAGGAGCAGCGTTTTTGGTAAGCCGAAAGTCGTATACTTTATTTCCTACTGCGAATGACTTTCTAACAATCCATGCTTGCATCGACCAATCATCTGATTTCAGTATGTTAGGCACCAACTTCGCTAAAGCTGTTCCATAGATCTCTGTCATCCTAATAATGTTCAGAGGGCCTTCAACAGAGCAAACAATTTTGTCGTTTTCTGAGCTAATATAACGTGGTGATTTTTGGCTTCTAATATTATACATTAAACCATGTTTTTTGACATCGCGCAACACTCGTTTCCAATTTGCGCCACCACGAAGCGAAAACTCTAGATTAGTACAATTAAATAAAAGCGTCTGAACCACAGCTAGATTATACCATGCAATTAAGTCGGTAGGTTGTAGGCGAGAGAATGACTGCAGCTGTAAATTTTCATCCAGATCGTTCCAAACCAGCTCATCTAAGAGATCACGATCTACTTCCAAGCGTGATGCCACGGTTTGCACGATCTCATTTCTCTTGTCGATACTAAGTGCTAACTGACGCTTGGCAGATTCTTCGTATAATTCTCTTCTTATTACTTTGGAGTCAACATTCGGGATGTCTCGCGTGGCGCTTAGTTTATTTGCGTTCTGTCTAAGAGTGCTTACAAATATACATCTTTTATCTAATAAATTACAAATTCCTCTAACAAGCCTAGCATCGCCACAATTAGATTCAATCATTCTGATACTATCAATTAGCAATCCCTTTTTTTCCTGCTTTTGTGCTGCCTGTTCATACTCTCTAATGAGGGTGGAGAATAAAGAAAGATCTCTATCTGGGGTACAAAAGACAGGAACCATCTCGTTCCCTTTATTAAGAATTTTGATTCTTAGGTACTGCTGGGGTATCATGTTGCAATTTCAATTCTACAAAACGACGTTAATA
>JAICVW010000408.1 GCA_025935105.1 Nitrososphaeraceae archaeon | reverse complement strand
CACCCACCCTTAGAGTACTGATTGTGTTGAGATTGCTTTGGGACTGGATGAAAATGGTTCGTAAAACAAAAGAAATGTATTAGCTTATATTGGATGCACCAATTAAAAATGATGTCATCTGTAGTCTTTGCAAAAGAGATATCTATCCAGGACAATTAAGACATCATTTCTATGAGTTAGTGATATGTCCTTATTTCTGGTCATGTACATGTTACACCAGCAAGAAATGTTCCAGTCTCAGCTCTGAATTGTACTGTTGTCGAGGATTCTCCCACAAACGTGCCTGAGGGTTAAAATTAGACAGTTATTATATTGAGAATGACCAATGCCTAGTCTGGAGGAATTACCTATAGATACCAAATGCTGATTCCATAGCTATCCGTCATCTTTATCATGGTGTAGTGTAATGTAATAATTAAATATAGTAGTCATTTCTTACTGAGTTGGTAAGATTCATGCTATCCAGTTAGTTAGACATTACTACTGGATTTAAATAAATCGGTTCTGTAATGTCTTTGCATAGCGAATGACGGATAACAAATTTCAAAGGGTGAATATTCAAAATATCATATAATAGTCCTAAAGCATGTTGTCATAAGCCATTAAATTGGCCAACCATCGACGGTGCACAAATAACAGCTATGACACAGACAAAAAATCAAGAACAGTATAATAATAATTCCGCTTCCCAATTCAATAAAGTTCTGGTAATTGGCCTAGGTCAGCTCGGACTACCGGTAGCAAGATACGTAAAAGAAAGTGGATTTGATACTTATGGGTATGATATAAGTTCAAAAGCTATGGAGATGGCTCAGAAGACAGCAGGGATTGAAAAACCTGGAGAAAGGGGTCAGATCTGCTATTCGTGAAGGGTTTGGAATTCCCAAAAGCCGGTGATTATGATGGATGATTTAAACAAAAACGATCGTACCCCCCATAGTGAAGCCGATAAAAATCTCCCGCAGCCACCCCCAACATCATCAAAATCAGTGTTGTCGGAAACTTCTGACAAAATTAGAACCTCTGCATGGATAACACTTGCTATCTTAGGATGCACACTTCTAGTTACATTTTACGGAGAGACCATGTTATTACCAGCTATTCGTGATATTATTGGAGATTTTCATATTTCGTACAGTACTTCTTCTTGGATACTTACAGCCTATCTTATCTCAGGTGCTGTTGCGACTCCTATTGCTGGAAAGTTATCTGATATATATGGACGAAAGAAAATGGTTTTAATAATATTCATAATTTATATCGTAGGAATTTCAGCTGGTGGACTCTCTAGCAACATATCTTTTCTTGTTATTGCAAGAGTTATTCAGGGAATCGGTATATCCATGTTTCCAATAGCTTTTGGAATTATAAGAGATCAACTCCCTAAGGACAAGCTCGCGGTCGGTGTTGGAGTATTCAGCTCAATGTTTGCTGCAGGATCAGTTGTGGGTTTGGCGGTAGGTGGAACTATAATCAAAAACTTTGGATGGCATGCTACTTTTCTTACCATAGTGCCAGTTGCCATTATCCTCTGGATTGTTATAAATAAATTTATCCGAGATAATAAAGCTGAATTGGAAACTTCAATTAGTTTAGAACAACCTGCGAGTACCAAGTATCCTTCTAAACAACCAAAAGCCGCTGCGAATAGTGCACGCAGTATCGATCTAAAAGGCGCCATAGCCTTGGCTGCTACAATAGCCTCTTTCTTACTTGCACTTACATACATCGGAAATAGCAATAAACTAGATTCGTCCACACAACTTACAGTAGTTTCATTAGCCTTGCTATCAGTAGTTTCATTAGCGTTGTTTGTTATCATAGAACGAAAAGCAGCATCCCCACTAATCGAGCTTAGTTTAATGGCACACAAGGTTCTTCTTCCTGCTAATATTGTAATATTGATTTTTGGAATCACCATGTTCATGGTATATCAGACTATTCCAATATTGGTAAGAAGTCCGGAGCCTCTTGGATTTGGTGGAGATGCTGTATCTACTGCAATGGTTCAATTACCTTTCATGATTGTAATTCTGGTGTTTGCTCCTTCTTCTGGTTTCATCGTGTCTAAAGTAGGTAATCTTAAACCAACTGTTGCAGGTACTATAATAATGACTATTGGCTTCTTCAGCCTCTTTATGTTTCACTCAACAGAAATTACAGTTGCAATAAACCTAGCAATAGTGGCTGCTGGAATCTCATTGATACAAGTGGGTGCATTTAATATTACGATGGAGTATACCCCACTGAAATTTAGTGGAGTATCACTTGGCATGTCAGTAGTACTGTTCTTGATTGGAAGCTCAATTGGACCGGCAATAGCGGGAATTTACATGCAAACACATCAAGAGCTTGTAAAAGGAGTCACTCCTGGTAGTTTTCCCTCGGAAATATCTTACAACCTTATATTTCTTACGGCAGCATTGATTTCAGTAATATCTATTACACTCGTAATAATTTTACGAAGAAGGGTCACGCAATCACAATCAAGGTTGAAAAAGTTAGAAATGGAAGCATCGAATATGAAACATGGTACACGGAGAGATGAGGTCGGCAAAAAACCATAGATGTACAGAACCCTTAGCTTAGTCTATACTGTTCATTGTCACTTCGTCGCTTAGATAGCTGTATTTTCCTGCGATGAAGAGGACATCATTTCTTTTTGCCTCTATGAAAGTGAAAAGGTCTCTCTCTCCTCTTCTTTCAGTATTTTAAATCCATGCATACTCAGCACATGTCGATGATCTGATAGTCTTCCATCAGTAAGTGCATTAGTTGTTTCTGCGATTAGAAGACCGTCATTCCATTATTTTTTTCCCATTAGTGACAGTGAAAAAACTATCACGTCTAAGCTTGCTAGTATTTGACACAAATAGTTAATGATGTACTGCTAATCATGATGTCGCCGTCAGATCTGGAGATAAACGAGATACACTCTTATAGCTTAATGATAACTAAAGACTACTGTTATTTAGAAGTTTGTATGCAATTCCATTAGCAGAATTTCTCGTCAAGCGACTAGTTAAATGAAACAGGCCACGTGAAGAATCTGCAAATGAATGCGTCTAGCTTACTAGCTCGAATGTGCAAAACAAAATAGGGTGAAAAATAATAATAAGGCCTGTTCATGACTTAATTTACTTTTTTCGAGCATACATCACAGTATTTTTCTACTAGTGTAACTCCGTTTCCAACATCGAATAAAGCCTCAACAGTAACCAAGTCACCGCAAGTAGCACAAAACTTTGTTTTGCCCTGATGATGATCTTCACGGACATAAGGCCTAAGAGATGTGAAAATCTTTTCCATTTTCATTTGTTATTTTCACCTCAAGAGAAGTACCAATAAGAGTTATTCCTCATCGTATAGTATATTGGTGCTTATAAGAACGTACGGAACCGGCTGAAGGTTATTTAAACAAACACAATTACTTGTTCCTCTCGATAGTGTAATTTATCGTTGGACGTTATAATAATATTATGTGTTTGCTGTTCAACATTCTATCTATCTATCTGAAGATATTGATGGCACATCAAGGTAGTACTGCAAAGGGGGTTGAGATTTAAATCCAGAAATTTGACTGGAGAATTTCTCGTTTATTGGTAATGCACATAAGTATTGCTATTTCAGGGTGAAGGAGACACAAGTGTTAAAAGACATCTCATCTCATCTATTTTCCTCCTTTAATGCCCGATGCCAAAAGTCCAGAATAACAACCAAGACCACATTGTTCACAAATTGGCTT
>JAICVW010000388.1 GCA_025935105.1 Nitrososphaeraceae archaeon | reverse complement strand
ATGGTAAAGATCTAGAGGAGAAAAGCTAGCGTAATAATACATGCATATCTATTATCCCAGGCTTCAAATAATCCCATTATTAATTAATTATAAAAAAACTATAACAATGGTAATAAATGGCAGTAGTATTAAATTGAAAATATAATAATGTAAAGGATGCCAGTAGTATTAAATTTTATATTGTGTATATGACAGTATGGAAGATAATAAAGAAATAATTAATTCTATAAACTGGAATAATATAGTAAAGCTATATGCAAAAAGTATGGATAGAGCAAGCCTAGGACAGGTTCAAGGCCTCTTCGAACCTTGTGTGGTCGTTGAGAAAGGTACCATAAACAAAGAAACATATTATATCCCAAAATCTGTCATAGAAAAATATGACCATGAAGCATTATACTTTCGTTTGACAGAACAAGAAGTAAAAAATAATTGCCTACGAGACTATCCACCATCAGAAGAAGACGCAGAACAAATACGGCTAACTGCTGAAAGGATTGCGTCCACAGAAAGACCCATAATATTACATTCTGAAAACCAGGAAGAAGAAATACTAGGAAAATTAATGGAAGCAGTATCTGAATTCAAGGATAGGATGTCCTCAGGAGCCCAATGGGCTAAAGAAAAGATTGAGGAAAGGCAAATACAAAAAGACGAACAAAGAATTTCTAAGATGGGTGAGCTTGCATCTACTTATACTGATTCATTTGATCATGCTATGTCTGAAATAAAAACAACTCACACCTATGCAGAACAAGAACAAATCTATGATGGATTCATGAAACTGCTTGAAAAGCAGCGTGAATTTGTATCTGCAAGAAAGGATTTAGCCTCGAAATTAAAATCATTAGTTACAGATCCAATGTCTTATGATAATGTGATAAATAATTCTGAAACCCCTAAAACAGGAGAAACCAAGAAACAAAATCTAGAAGAAGAAAGAGTTATATCAACGAAATCAACACATCAAACAGGCGGATTTGTACTACCATTCAGTGAAGCTCCCAATATGCCCTCAATGTTAAGAACAACTATAAATGATGATACAAAAGGCAAACTAAAGCAAGAAAATCCATATATGGTAATTGAACCGCCAGCCATCAGATATTGCAAGGTATCAATCAAACCCTTACAAAAAAAGGCTAAGAAGATGGAGAAAAAGAAGACAGATATCAGACCCTATTGAAATCATTTCTCGCAAATATGCACTAGGTAATTGTACATCCTTGTTATTAGTGTACAGATCAAACAAAAGTCTTATAAATATGAAGGAACCTCGATAAATCCGAAGACAGATCTCCAAATTCTATCGTGAAATCGCCCTCTATAAAAAGAGAATCAATTGTTATAAACAATAACTTTATTGATAATAAAAGGTTACTCACAATTCATACAATTACGCTACCCTCCACCCCTATCTGACGTAATTATAGCAACGTATACACAAGTACGTAGCAACGTATACTGCTAGGGTCATTTATTGGTATAATTATCTGTAATCTGAACAGGAATCAAGACCATGGGTAGAGAAAGTAGAGCAAATAAGAGAACAAGCAAAGACACTACGTATTTATTTTAATAATGACTATGGTGGGATTCGAATTAATGTTTAACGCTTTACGATGAAATACCGCGCCAACGATCAAACCTTAACTCTGGCTCCCAAAATGGATCAGATATGGTTTCAAATGCTCTACTGCCTACCATAGAGATTAAAAATCCTATATAATGAAGCTGAAAGGCAGACATAATTGAAAAGCGAGAAATCCTCAGTACTATATTGTTTCTGCATCTCTGTCTCTTGTTCTTTCTTCGTTAAGCCGCTGCCACCATTTCTTATTTTTCTTTGGCGAGTCACCACAGGCTGTTCTATTGAAACCACACATTGATTACTTACCCATGTTGGCTTGAAGTTCACTCTAGTCTTTCACATCCCTATGTTGGTATTCCTACATCGACGTCACCAGCAAATACAAGTTCCTCTAATCGAAGATGATATCGAAGAGATTCGCGAATGCAACAAAAGAAGTTGCACTTGACTAGTTCAACTTTCTTAAAAGGTGTCATCTAACCAGTCAAATATACGTTGATTAGATAAAGCCGATGCACCACATTGGCAATGCTCTTCAGCGCCTTCCTCTTTAGTAAATAAAACATGTTTCTTTGGACAGGTTAGTGCGTCAAACACTTTTTTTGGCTGACCTGGAAATGAATCATCTTTTTCTGCTTCCAAGACGAGTGCGGGACATTTAATATTTTGCGCTATATTTTTTATTGAATAATCCTTGGATCCCTGAACCAATTCGAATGGTGTATGAGCGCCAGCTGTCCACATTCCATGTTCCATATTGAATCTTATATTTGGATCCGATTCAGACAAATTATTAAGGAAAGTGTTAACAGATTCCGAATTACCATTATCTATTGCTGTTTGCAATGACTTGGAAAAGCCCGATGCAAAAGCTTCATAGCCATCAAATACGCCATCATTTAATATACAGGCAGCTATACGATGTTCAAACGCAACAGCCCTCGCAGCTAGATATCCACCCATGCTTATTCCCATAAGGGCAATACGTTTTGGGTCTATTTCTTCTGGCCTACTCAAAGCATAATCTACAACAGGTGTCACTACCTTTTCCCAGTCGTATCTAAACGGAATCTTTTGCTTACGTATAACACCGCCTTGGCCAGGACCTT
Source organism: Nitrososphaeraceae archaeon (assembly GCA_025935105.1). GTDB lineage: Archaea > Thermoproteota > Nitrososphaeria > Nitrososphaerales > Nitrososphaeraceae > Nitrosopolaris. The sequence goes on along the minus strand of JAICVW010000388.1, from coordinate 1,169 downwards.
CAAAGGTTAAGCAATTGTAACCTCGTTCCAACGCAGGGGCAGCAGCAGATGTGTAAAGTTCTTCTACAGTGGAGTCAAAGCCACCATGTACTATTAGAGTTGGTCTAGGAGACCCGCTACTATTATTATTGTCATCATCCACTTTATAGAAATATCCTGGTAGTCTGGTTCCTTCATATGGTATTTCTATTGACTCAAAAGGTGGAGAGAATAGCCCTGCTGCTTTGCTAAAGCACTCTTTGCTAACTCCCCAAGTTGCTTGAATCCTTGGATCTTCTGGATCCATCAGTAAAAACTCGGCAACCCTATAATAATTTGAAGCTCGAAGATAAGCTTCACGTGCACTAACTTTATGTCCAGAGGCAAGACTCTCGTCTGCATATTTATGAATTCTTTTTGCTGTCTTTAGCCATTCTTCGTGCCAGCTCTCAAAGTCACCCTCTTTAATACGATATGCCGTGGAAAGGCATTCCCCAATATCTGCTCCTTTGTAATATGTCTCGCCTATGGTTCGAAGCAGCTGGAGAGAGAAAGTCGGATCCTGAAAAACAATTTTCATCAGATGGCTTAGTGAGTGGCCATTATTTAAGAGGTCAGGTACGCAATCTCGTCTTTCTATTAGAAAAGAATGTTATCCTGTTCCAGCTGAGTATACAGGGATCCTGTTTCATCCATTTCAATAAATTCTACCATGACCTTAGATTGGCCAGTTATGATATATCTGTATTATAGTTAAAGAGTGGAAAATGAGGTTATTTTGTAAAGATAGAGGGATAGTTATGAAGATGCTAAATGATTGTTACAATTAAGGGGGTCTGTAATTCCCACAAGGAGTCTATATTGTTTCTGTATCTCTATCATTGTATGTTGAATATTGATTCTCTTTCAAATTTACGATTACGTTTACAATATGTTTCAGAAATGTTCCCCCAATTGGGCGCGCGATTATGCCTTTGCTTGTTATATTTGCGTTAGAAGTACATACAAGTGCTATTTTACGTTTAGCCCATGCTTTACAAATGGCGTTCAGTACTTCTTTTAGAACATTTGCGGCGCAATTTTTATCCTTTGATTCCTGGAAGAACTTGGTTAAATTGTTAATGACCAGGAGCCTTATGTCTTCGCCTTCCTTTGATTCTATAAATTCTGCCACCTGTTTTGCTACTGCT
>JAICVW010000505.1 GCA_025935105.1 Nitrososphaeraceae archaeon | reverse complement strand
CCAGCAGGTGAACGCGCAGTCTATGTAGGTCCTAATGGACAGAAAATAGCTGATTAATCAATAAAGCTGAATCATTTGGTAATCTTCAGAGCTTCAAAAATGCAATTAATGGCAAATCAGGCTCAAATATAGAATAGGTAGTTGTCAACGGCACCACAGCCTCAAAGATGTTTGTTACTTACCATCCAGTCAAAGCATTTCAAAATACAGGGCAGTTTTATTGATGCAAAAAGTGAGATAGACATTGAATTCTTAGTGGCTACCATGTAATATCAATATTCGAGTGAATCACCAACGGTCTGAGGTTTGGTCAGTAGATTGAATAGATGAATACTCCTCTTCCTTTAAATTCTGTAGGTTTAGCGGCCGATATTGGCGTATGTTTAGGTTCTCCTTGTGAGTGTGCAGAAGATGAGCATAAGATTGTTTAACGTGTAACAAAAAGTGAAGTGTAAGAAATAATCTAACATTTACTTCCATTCCCACTATCCTTTGAAAAATCTCCAGCCGGATCAATTTCGCAACCATGTTATTGAGAATGCCAAGGGGGCAATTATTCGGCCATGAGAAAGGTCAAGTCCATATGAAGTTGAAATATTGTGACTCGAGATGATCTAACTTATATACTATCGTTTTGGCTAATGAATAGCTCACCTAGAAAATATAGTACAATTTTGAATCATGTTTATGAAAATATTCTGAAACATCGATTCAATGTTATTTTTAAAACTATTTGATGCCATTTCTTCTCTTAGGCTCTGTAGAATACATGCTTTAATGGGTTCAGTCAAAGCTATCTATAAGTTCTAGATATAACTAATAGTGAAGGAATCTAAGTATGTTAGACTAGCGGGTATAATATATCGTGTATTGATGCATTCAAGGATACCACTTTTTTCCCATAAAAAGAGTAACCATGTATTCAGCTTATGGCAGCATATAGTCCTGCTCACCGTACGACAGTACGAAGGTAAGAGTTATAGAATGTTTTCAGAATGGCTAGTTGAAGCGTATTACCAGAGAATGTTTCTTCAGTTATCACATATACCTCATTATACTACTCTCCAAAAGTTTTCTTCAAGAATAAATGGTACGCTATTGGAAAAGATAATTTCCTCATTCATACTACTATTCACAAACTTGAGTAAAATATTTACCGGAATAGATTCTACAGGATTCAAGATAACTCACTCATGCTTCTCAGTATTATACTGAACGGACGGCAATGAGGAGAAAATATGCAAAATTATCTATTGGAGCCGACGTGCTGCAGCAAATTATATGTACAATTAAGATAAGGAGATCCCCTACAAGACATGATGATACTATAGATTTTAGACCAATTATAACAAGGACAAATAATATTCTTCCACTATCTGTGGTTGCAGCTGACAAAGGATATGATAGTGAAGAGAACCATGCTCTGGTTAGGGAACTATTACATGGATATATCATAATACCTGCTCGATATGAGCATGTTCCAATTTGGAGGACACATGGCATATACAGAAAATAAATGAAACGTGGTTATTCCAAATTATTATACAGTCAGCGAAACAAGAATGAAACCATAGTTTCTGTAATAAAACGATTATTTGGAGAACACATTAGATCAAGATTGGTAAGAGCACAGAACAGAGAATTGTCATTGAGATGTATAGCCTATAACGCACACAGGCTAACCAACATTGCTCTAATAATTGATGGTTTCTACAGAGCCCCTTTCTTAAGCGAAAGTCACTTATGTATGACACTACATAGTTTTACGAATGGGTGCATTGGGAAATATTGTACGGAAGGGCTTTCCTGAGCCGCAGGAAAAACTGATACAAGAAGATAGAGAACCTGACAGTAGAGATAATAACTACGAGGAAAAAGTAATCCATGAACAGAAATCAGACGACACACAGGAGAAACATGAGCGCGTTAATATATCTATAAGCAGAAAGGCATATGAGGCATTAGAAAAATTTACTAAAGAGCTAAACGAGAGAAAATCTACCAATAACAGATCGTTCACTATCGAAGAAGTGTTAGATGAAGAAATGATTTTATTATTTAGTGATGAATGGAAAACGGATAGTGATCACAGTTTTACTAGACAATAATATTATCTCATATAAAATATTATTAATGCCATTAAATAATTAACAATGGATGCCCCGACGCTCGAACAACCCAGTAGCCAAAGTATTAGGGTCCCGAATTCTATTAGGACAATCATCTAAAAGTAATGATGATTTCTTACTGGAAAAGAAAATCACTATGGCAACTGAAGGATTCACTACAAATAAGCTTTGTGAATTGATCCTAAGAGATAGAAATAGATTATCCAAAGAAAACGCATTGACAGTTTCAGAGTATATCATAGCAATGAAAAGAGAGGTTAACCCACGCCTCAGTTATAAGAAACTCACTATGCAAATTATGGCAGAGTTATCAAAGACTGTTGGAATCGGTAAGAAATACATTGATATGACTAGAGATGATATCCTTTGCTATTTAGATAAAGGTCGCAAGCCAGATAATGAGGACCCATTTCATAAGTGGATAGGCAGTTATAATCTCAAGTTAATAGTGTTAACTAGGTTTTTCAAGTGGTTGCATTATCATGATATTGATGACCCAAAAAGAAGGAATGAGTTATCAGTACTTGAAAGAAAGCCTGACTGTATTATGGGCATTAAACAACTCAAAAGAAAAGAGATTAGCTGCTACAAACCTTCTGATTTATGGTCCCAGGAGGATGATCTGCTCTTTTTAAAATGGGTTATAAACAAGAGAGACCGCTGCTATCATACGATGGCAAGAGACTTATCGGCACGCCCACACGAAATATTGAATCTGAAAATAAAAGATATCATATTTAAGATAACAGCAGATAATAAGCAATACGCAGAGGTTTTAGTCAATGGCAAAACAGGAACTAGGCATATTCCTCTAATTCAGTCTATACCATATATCAAAGAATGGTTATCAAATCATCCTAGCAGGAATAATCCAGATTCTCCTCTTTTCGTAGGACTTGGCAGAAGATCTCTCGGTAGACGACTCGGCATCATGGGTATATACCTAGTTTACAAATACTACAAAGAAAAGTTCTTTCCAAAGTTACTTGAGGAGCCAACAATATCCATTGAAGATAAAGAGAAAATAAAGAGTCTTTTGGCTAAGCCATTTAATCCT
>JAICVW010000702.1 GCA_025935105.1 Nitrososphaeraceae archaeon | reverse complement strand
GGGGAACACAGAACAAACTGTAAGCGAATACCAGGATACAGAGCTAGACATTGGATTGTTGAAAGGACCCACTCTTGGATGAATAGGTTTAGACGATTATTGATACGATGGGAGAAAAAAGTAGAAAACTACGTAGCTATGTTGCATTTTGCTTGTGCATGGATTACTTACAGAGCAACACGACTTTTCGCATAGGTTCTAAGTCAGTGTGTTATATTTGTTAATATTAACTTTTTAATCTCTATGCATATTTGACAGCGAACTCATACGTATAGACGCTTTTTTTGTTCCGAATGTTAGCTAGCATTGCTTTAGAAAATTGTCTTAATTAATTACTTCAATATACTTCAATCTTTTATCATGAGTTTTTTTTGACTTGATCTTGCGGTTATAATATACAAGACGAATTGGCAAGTTTAATTAGTCCACTATCAGATATACAATAGACCTATTGCTTAATCTAATGTATAACAGGCGTATGCTACATCTACTACATCTACTACATCTACTACATCTACGTACGGATATCCTTCTATATCGTTTACTACCATTATTAATTTTGGCCTTTTCAACACCCGTCTTGTAATCTCATGTAATCTTACATCCATACCATTAAGTAGTTTGGTTTATTTCGAGAGAAAGGTTTTGCAATGCGTCTGATTTCTTGAACAATAAAATGAGACAAACAATGTTGCAACTATTCTAGCTGCTTTTCCCATAACAAAAAATCTACTAACGCCAACCGTAAAATTACTAGCAGGTTTATGATAAGCTGCACGACTGGTAGCTAGTTCTTTTCAAAAGATATGGTTAACCGGCTTATACAGAGAAGCAAAACACTGGAAACCCATATCTGACATATGCAACATAGGATATCATTTCCACAGCCAATCTTCATCAGAGACTGAACAAGATCCGTCGGCCTGTCTGGTTTGTGCATGAAGGCAGCACTCTATATTTGCTTCCAGTTCAGGGCTCTGATACCAACTGGTACAAAAACTTCCAAGCAATCAAACGTTCAAAGTGTCCGTAAATGGAGAAGAAATTTCTGCAAAAGGCAAACCAATAACAGAGAGCGGTAAAGTTAGTTAGATTGTGAGTAAATTTAGCTCCAAATACGGTGATGAGGATTTAAGAAAGTATTACCCGAAACATGATGTAGCTGTCGAAGCCCAGCTTTAACACATCATCTGAAGTAGGATAGAAATTAATTAAATTAAATCAAAGTATTCAATCATGCATTGTGCGTCTTTCATCATTAAATAAATATGAAGGATAACCCCATTCTCGTTTTGCCTGGCCATTCTGCTGGTGAGCTTGACGATGCTCCTTGAGGACAGTCATCATTAGTTATAATAGTTCATTAGTCGTTAACTCAATTTATTTTAGTATCTGTGGTGAGACAGCATCTGCATCCATTTCTACCAATATTCGTGGATTGAACAGACATAGAACTACATAAATACAAAATGTATATATTCATGCCCTTACATTACTAGGGTTAAGAAATGCAAGACACCAGGATAGAAAAGAAGAGTAGTAGACGACCTAATTCTTCAATCACAAATTCAGTCACTACATATAGATAATGTAAACACTATGAGTAAGTCTACAGCCTATGAATATCTTTCAAGGCTGAATAATTTCAAGATTTTTTTAGCAGACAAATACAATAATCAATTAGGTATAGATGTCCTAACATAAAAAAGGGGAAAGAAGATCCATATAACATCCTTAATGCTTATGCCGCATATCTTAGGGATCGCAAAATTTCCGCAGTTACACTAAAGCAACGTATTGTGACGGTGAAGAACTTTTTTGAATACTACGAT
>JAICVW010000507.1 GCA_025935105.1 Nitrososphaeraceae archaeon | reverse complement strand
CATCAACATATGATTACGCATTAGGAAGTTTGGGTGCTTATATTTTAGACCTACTGGCAAGCTCTAATTGACCCTCTTCGGTTCCAATACATAGATTACCAAATTCACGAATAAACCAGCAACTCCTTGATAACATTCTACTATCTAATTATCGCGGATGTGTCTATTGCAAGCTATTTAAAAATCTTAAATCGAATCTTTCTCAAAATTAAATCATAGATATTGTGGTGTCCAAGGTGTATGAGAATATGTTATGCCAATCATTAAACTTAGGTCAATGATCTATTTGATAATAATCGGTTTGCGAGATAATTTGGGAGCGTGGATCCAATAACTCATTAAAACATCTATAAAATGACCATTAGCATTTTAAATTGAAACCGAATAAAGCAAAGTATCCTTGAGAACTACAGCGGATCTCCAGAATATTCGGAAATTGATAGCCCAATTGAAAACCTGTGCGTGACAGACTTGACAACATTACCCTCAGTCTAACAGATAATTGCTTTTTGGAGTATTACAACTATCGATTATCAATAGTCTAGTGTAGGGGTTGATTTTCTTTTAGTTTCCCGAAGCAAGGCTGTGGTAAACAACTGACTAATATGCCTTATATTTATCTCCAAGAATATTAGATGCAATTTTCAGTTGAAGAACCTCGTTAGTTCCTTCATAGATTGTAGTCGCTCGTGAATCTAAGGAATGTCTTGCAACTCTACTACTCTTTGTATATGCGGAAGAACCAAAAATTGGAACGGATCTATTGGCTGAATCGAACGCAGAATTGCTGGCATGAAGTTTAGCCATTGTAGCTAAAAAGTCTGCATCGGATCTTAACTTACAATATAAACCATTATCTCTTTTTAACTTCAACAGCCATTCACTGTAGTCACTTTTTAATTGCTCTACATAATCATGTAGTATTTGCCTTGCAACGGCCGCCCTGTATACCAACCATCGACAACTTTCAATATTAATTGCAATGCGAGATAGATGTCTCTGAATCAATTGTTTTTTAGCAAGAGAAGAACCGTGTTGCCATCGTGTCTTTGAATATTTAATAGTCTCCTCTAGACAGTCTTTCATTACACCTATTGAGCCGGCGGCAACACTAAGCCTCCCATCTATTAACGCGCTGTAAGCAATATTCAGGCCTTCTCCTCTCATTCCCAAAATATTTTTTTTTGGAACAATACAATTGTCAAAATTAATTTCTGCATTTTTAATACTGAGCAAGCCTAGCTTATTTTTTATTTCATTTTTAGAAATACCTCGAGAATCACCATCAACTATAAAGGCCGAGATCTTTCCATGATGAGTGCCCCCAGACTCCCTTGCATAGGTTGTCAAGACGTCCGCAATGGTACCGTTTCCTATCCAGTGTTTCTTGCCATTTAGGAGAAAATGCTCGCCTTTATCATCGAATTTTGTGATCATAGATGACGGATCACTTCCTGCTAAAGGTTCAGTCAAAGCAAATGCCATAATATTTCTGCCAGAACATGTATTTGGAAGATATTCACGCTTTTGACAATCATCCCCCCAATTCTGCAGGACCAATTGTCCTATCGAAGTGTGTGTCGAAAAAAATGTTCTAAGAGAGCTGCCCTCCTCGCCAATTCTCTCCATAGCTAGAATATAAGTAAGAATATCATATCCTAAACCTCCGAAATTTCTTGATACAGGACAACCAAGCATTCCGATTTTGGAAAATTTCGGTATTATTTCGTTGTTTGACTTTTCCTCTACGTAGCACACTTCCTCGTGCTGGCGAAGAGACTTACAGGTCTTATCAATCATATTTAGGAACTTTCTCTGCTTGTCTGAAACCTTAAAACTCATTTGCGATAAGTTCGAATATGACATAGTGATTGCAATATCAGATGTTAACATTAAGCTTAATATCTTTCGGTTTATGTCCCATTCTCAAACTAAAGATTGTTACAGAATATTAAATTTAGTGATTAGTTAGTTAGTAGCTATGTTGGTATCTTTTATGTCTCTCCAGTTTATTGACACTCGTAAAATATACATTGCAAACTGGGGCATACCCTCTGTTTTGACACTAGAGTGTTTTGACATGTCCTAATAATTTCACTGTAGTTGTATTCCCAGTCTACAACTATAGTTTGCGTGGTCACCTATTTGTCCCAACCTTGACAATAAGTGAATATGACTGTGGGACAACGTGCTGCAATCGGTTTTAGTAAATACATGGGCGATAAGTGCACATCTTCGTGTCACAACTACAGCAGCTGCGTTCGGCATTGGTCTTGCAATGACAGTTGTTGTAGGGTCAGTAGTTGGGGGTTTTTGACCATATTGCATTCGCCTACTTTGGCGGTCCACGGTTTGCCACAATGGCCAATGCACTGGCTAACTTCGACCAATTAACCCTCTTCTTTTCTCGCCATGCCGTTCTAGGCACTGATTGTTCATTGAGTGAACAATGTAAGTACGTAACGTTCTTCTAAACTCTGATTTTGCAACGAATGGAAAATGTAATTACGATAATTGTGGCTACAAATTGTCGCTAGATTAGAACCACTTCTAATTATCTTGCTCAATATCCTCACCAGGTTTAGTATTCGCCTAGCCACTTCCTTTTTTACTTTTTTTGGGTTCAAGACTGATTCTGCTATACTCAATAATAATAAGTTCCACCAGAAACATGACCTCAAGATCCCTTCGGATATCCTTCTGTGGTCTTTATAGAGTATTTCTACGCTTTCTAAAGCCTATTAACTCTTCAACTTCTTGGTTAGTCGTTAACATAGTGCTATGCTCTCCAATGCTTGTGCAATCTTGCACACTGACTGGTTGAAATCCGTATGTGTCTGATAATATGAACATACCACAATCATTATAAGAAATGTCTGCTGGAAATTTTTGGGGGTCTATATTGCGGTTCATTTTTTAGTTTGTGGATAATGTGGCATTAACCTTTTTTTCACATCATCGCGTTTTGCAACCATATCTCATGCCATGCCCTTGATATTCTTCCCACGTTTGTTATACCGGACGTACACTCTAATTCCAGTGTCAGATATTGGCCAAGAGCGGCAGCGTTGAAATATTTGTGTTTGATACATCTAAAGCTCTTTTCATCATTTATGACCATACATTTATGTCCATTTTGAAATTATTTGATGTT
>JAICVW010000102.1 GCA_025935105.1 Nitrososphaeraceae archaeon | reverse complement strand
ATCCGAACTTCTTGCAACGAACGAGGATTTATTGCTAGTTAATGCGTTGAACATACGTGATAAATAAATGTAATCTAGCAGCACAAGACAGTTGATGTGAATAAAACTTATGAGATTCTAAACTGACTTTAATTAGATATATCTAAACGTTACATTTATCTAACCCATTAGCTTAGAAAGCAGGGTTGGAAAAAAACCTTGCAAGTTGGCTCCAAAATGTAAAGGGACCTCATACGTCTCATGGCTTTTTAGTTCTAATTTTGTTAATGTTTGTCGTTCCAATCGAATTTTATTTACAAAGTCATGTACGAGTTAGAACATTGTTACATAAAATTGTACCTATCACATAACTCCCTTTCACAAGCGAGGGTGGTTGAAGGTCTGGAGCTGGAATCTGAAGTAATGGGCGATCTTATCAAATTCATATTTATATTACCAGATCTTGCGAATTGAGCAAGAGGCCAAATACAAGTACTGGATTGTGATGTTCCACGGTGGATGGCACTTATGCCTAATGCTTTCCTCTCAATGTACTACAGTACATGAGAGGGGCACGAGGATTATTCATTATTTCAAAATCACTCTAGCCTGTTATCATCTGATACAGTATGTTTTACATACCATGGCAGATTCATGCAAAAAAAAGGAATATTAATAGACTGACTAATCAAGTTATTATTGAATAAGTAAAGGAATAATTAGAAGCGCTATCGAATTATACATATCTAACTGTTAGTTACTATTCTCTCCATGGATACAATAGTGCTGAATATACGAATTGGATCTGCGGTTAAATGAGGTCGCTTATTCATCGTTACATATTATCTTGCATCCTTTAACCTACATACGTAAGATATGCATATACATTTTGCATTTATGTCCAACTGGAGCGACGATTAGAGTTCCAACACATCACTCACATGCAGGCAACACGACAGCCAGAACTAAAGGTGGATATTTCGACTGGCATTAACCCGCTGACGATTTTCTTTGCCTCTAAAAATGGGATCTGACGGGTAAGACAGACCATACTTACCAATGAATGAAGCATGTCAACAAGCAACCTTCAGGACAGGTTTGGCAGATTACCGAGCTGAGGGGTTCTAGGTAACTGCAAGCTCTTGTTGACTAAAGTGTTAGTTTAGGTGTAGACGGAGAGAGGGCTGCATTGCTATTGTCAGGTAAAGGAGATGGCGTGTTCTTGAGATAGAAAACATTTTTCGTTGAGTCATATCCAAGTTGATCCATTGTTAGTGTTTTAAATCCATTGTCATGCAAATACTTCATCATTTGTGCAAATAATGGCACCATTATCGTTGAAGGCAATTGATTGTATACGCTGTTACTATAGGTGAGATTGTGAAAGGTCAATATCGGTATTGCATTTATTAGCCCATTTTCGTTGTGGGGGATTTGACTATTGACTCTTTGAACGAACTGCTGAAATAGCTGGGGTTGCGAGAGTTCAGCATTGCTATGGATATGGTCGAAACTTTGACTCCTTATGTCGTATATGTTGACGTAGGTTAATGCCCCAGTTGGGGAGAATGTGCTGCAATCTGCTTGAGGATGCTTTTCATATCCCTTGCAGTCCAAGAACATAAGAGGATCACTCCCTGTCCTAGCCATGTCATAATATTTTGATACTACGTTAACGACTGTTTTATTGTCTGACCCTAGATTATCAGGATACCCGAAAACTGGCACAGGGTAACCATGTTTTGCGAAACATTGCTTTGCACCGCCAAGTTCATAGTACAATTTACTAGTTGACACGCCATTCAAATGAGCATGAGTCATCGTATGAGATGCGATCTCATTGCCGTCATGCAACAATCCATCTACATCTTGCCAAGATTGTCTCTCGCCATTTTTGTCAACCCATCCACAGACTTCAAAGAAAGTGGCTTTAAACCCATATTGATCCAATATCGGCTTTGCATATAGAACCTGAGTTTTATATGAGTCATCGAAGTTGATCATTATAACTTTGTTATTTCCACTAACTGGACTAACAGCCGCGCCTATTCCGCTGTTTTCCTCTGGCGATGCCACACTTTTATCATGTGTGACAGATGACTTGCTATGATGTGACTTGCTCTCAGCCAAGGGAACCGAAAATGGTGCAAGCAAAACCAATGCGATTAGAACGCACAAGAATGTTAATCTCATAGATTTTAATCCAATATCCAAATTCAAATCAAATTCACCAATAGCTAATTTTAGTTAATTGATCCATCTGCAATTCCTGTTGTCAATTGGTGTAGTCGCTACAATTGCTTATAAAAGTAATATGGTTTGTTCGTCGAATGCACTTCAGTTTACTGCCACAGTGTCAAAAACGAAATCGGTAACTATAATAACAAACGTACATCGACATTAATAAGTACCTAGCCAAAATTTACGCAAAATTGTTTCCAGGTTTCAAAGCTAAGAACGGTCAATTTAGAGACTCCCCATTTGTTCGATAAAGGTATTATAACCTTCAAATAAAAGTAACTAATAAAGAGCAGCAAAATGGATGTTGGTTTTAAACCTTGAACTATAGTTCTCTTTTCGCTGTTCCCTTTGGCCTAATAAAAGGCATTAGCTGTGTAATTAATCATTTCGCAAGTGCTAGAGGTATAATTGGCTGCAGTAATGCTGCTGCCTATACTATTAATACGGCTTTACGTTTGAGTTTTGACGATTATCGGATCGATCATGGGAAATGACTATTAAATATATCAACAAAGACAAAGGTGAAGTGAAATCCAATAGTATTGGATCCATTCGGAGTTGCTATACAAAAATATGAAAAATGTGCCTCCTAATGCTCTGAAGAAATATCTATCTTCGACAATATTCATCATATTGCTGCTTTTTTTTGTGCCTTGGATCAATTGGAACGCATTCGCGCTAAATAGAATGGCTAGTCTCGCCCCTGATTCTAGTTACTCGTTTAAAAGAATATTATCGATTCAAGATACGATTCCCAGAGACATTCTAAATTCTTCAGGACAGAATGCCAGCGTCTCTATAGGCAATATATTGTTGGCTTCTGAGGCTAATTCAATAAACCACGTCTTTAACACCGCTGAAAAGTCACTTGTAACCATAACTAGAACCCTTCCCTCTCCAACGTTAATTTCGCCACAGAGTCAGAACATAACTGTGCTTGGTTCAGGATTTATATCAGATTCTAAAGGGCATCTGATAACCAATAGTCACGTTGTCGGCAGTTCTAAAATTGTGAACGTCCTCTTTGAAAACGGTAACAGACATACTGCAAAAGTCATAGGGAGAGATTCACTGAATGACATTGCTGTGTTAAAAATAGTTGAAAACATAAGTAGCCAAGGGCGAAATGCTCTACCTCAGCCGCTCTTGATTGGAAATTCATCTAACCTCAAAATAGGGCAGACAGTTATCGCCATTGGCAGCCCTTTTGGGCTTGATCACACAATGACGAGTGGAACAATAAGCCAAGTTGGAAGGTTGATACCAGAAGGTAGCTCTATACAACAATTCTTGAGATTGCATTTCCCTTGGCTCTCATACTCTATACCTGATGCTATTCAGACTGATGCTCCTATAAACCCAGGAAATTCTGGTGGACCACTACTTAACATGCAAGGGCAGGTCGTCGGCTTAAATACTGCTACGATCTCGGGTTCTAATGGAATAGGTTTTGCGATTTCTTCTAATACGTTATCGCGTATTGTCCCTACTTTGATAGCGAAAGGAAACTACACGCATCCATACTTGGGCCTTGCACTTGATACCTCACCAGCAGCTATTGCAGAAGACTACAAGAATATTTCCTCTAACCTGAGTGGAGTTTTCGTGAATGCAATACAAAAAGATGGCCCAGCTGATATTGCAGGAATTCATGGTGCAACCATCGACCAATACTATCAGAGGCATAGTGGCGACATGATAATTGCCGTAGATGGGCACAACGTAACTAAGGCTTCAGATTTTATTTCATATATTGACGAACATAAAAATGTGAACGACAGTTTAAACCTGGTCATCAATAGATTGGGAAAGGAGATCAGCATTACCGCACACCTAAAGGCGTGGCCTTCATTAGGCCCATATATCAGCCTGGCTTCTTCTTCAAATCCTGATTAGAACGTCCTACTTTGCTTTCTTAAATTGTGATAGTAAATTCCTTTATGCAAGCTGTAAAGATATTACCGTATATAATATCTGATATTTGTTCCATTTGTCTGCTCTGTTGCATGATTCAGAAAAATCGTTATAAAGCAACGACTTCAGCAATTCGAGAACGTATGAAAGACGAATTAATCTCTTTAACAGAAAATTTTCAGAGTTAGAAGACCAATATCTAATTCATGCAACAAAGCACATTTGTCTATATATTAATCTGATAATACATTCAGTCTAACAAGAATCATATACGTATCAGACTTATCAGCGCAAATGAGCAACGGCAAAACCCCCGAAATAGAAGTAAAGGAACATGCCAATTTTAGAACTATCAATGTTGGCGGTGTCTACGGGATGCCACTTGGCATGCACTTTGAAGTAATAGTGTACTCTGAACAGTTTGAAGTGGCAGAAGCACTTGCGTCACCGACTATGACAGCACCACCCAAGGTTAACAGGACACTTGAGTGTAGGCTTATAATAGACCCATTCCAGGCCAAGTCAATAGTTCAATGGTTGACCGCGCAGGTCAACGCATTTGAAAGACAGTTTGGACGTATCCCTTCTGCTGAGGAAATACAGCAACAGAATCTAGAACAAGAAAAAGAGAAAAAGAAAAATGGTGTTTACCAATGAAAGCGGCTTCAAGCCCTTTGGTTGTTTGGGGTTTGACGCTCAACAGACTAATGATGAATGGACTCAAAATTGTGTTACGACGCTATCCATCCATTTATATATCGAATTGCACTTCTGTGTTCTGTATCTTTGTTATGAATTAAACAAGCCTAGGAAATATAGTAACACTAGTAAGGTATCCTCACAGGGTGGAGATTGGCACTGATGGGTTTATCGCAAAATATAATATTAGTGATGGCACACATATAAGTGGGCGCCTGATTAAATTTATAGTTCGTTTCATTCAATACCCGAGCTATCAGGCGTCCAACGTGTCTAATCCTAAACTCTTTTGCTTTTTATCAGTGTGAATTCATTTGATTTGACCATCTACAATCTTTCTCATAATGAGGTTCTATATTTGATGTTCCACTTGCTTTTTCCAATTGGATTTTAAGGATAGAGGCTTGAAGGTTGGAATTCCGGATCCAGCAAAGCAGGTGGTTTGTATTTCGGAAGTAGAATCGATAATAGATAAATTAATACAATTAAAGTAAAGTAATAGATTTTATGGTATCTAAACAAACTTGATATCTGCTGACATATGGGGGTATGTGAGCCCATGCCCCCAAAGATGTATTCCAGTGGTTGAATGTTACTCTATATATTCGCCTTTCATCTATATATTCGCCTTTCATCTATATATTCGCCTTTCATCTATATATCGGTTACTGATTTTAGTAACAAATTTATTTAATGTCCTCAAAGGGGAAAAAGCAACAACAAGCCTGTTCCTGTGAATCTGGGAAACGCGTCGGGATGAATTTCAAATTTCTAAAAATCTTGTAAAAAGCCGAAATTTTAAGAATATTCATACTATAAAAATCGTTGTAACAATCTATAAATAAACTGAAACAGGCAGTGATGTGTATGGAAAAAATAATAAAATTCGGCAGTCTACTCGCAGTAGCGGTCCTCGCTGTAGGCGTTATAGCATCGTTGAGCGTTGCTACTTCACATACTTTTGCGCAAGCGTCAGGTAACAAGACAGCTGCAGGTAATTCAACTGCAGGCAACAGTACCTCGGCCGGCTCGACAAGTTCTTCAACAGGCGCCTCGGGTGCATCATCGCCACCAGCATCTAGCCCCGGATATTAGGTCACAGTAAGGCAAAAAAACATCCGCGATAGGCCAGTATTGGCCTTCCACCGTCTTGTTCGGCATAGCCTGTGTATAAATTTCGATTTTTCTAGCATTTATCAGTCGGTTTCTTGCTAATTACTCCTAATCTTTTGTAATTTTCGGATAAATAATCCCGAATTTAGAGTATAAACTCCGAAGGGGTTTGGCAAGTATAACGCATCTCAAAGCTTATCATCTTTGATCGGATGAGAGTACCTACCTGGGTCTGTCCGCTTTGTTCCCAGCATTTTATTAGAAAATACAGTGCGAAAAAGCATAATCAGGAGCTGCACGAGGGCAACGGCACCATAGTCAAATTCATGGATTATATTATCGGGAGAATTGATGGTAAATTTTTGCCAAATGATCCGTCAATGTACTATAGAGTCAAAAGAAAGTGGCCGGGGAGTCTACAAACTGGAACTTCTAACACCGATAGAACGGTCGCAGATAGCACATATGGTCAAGCATTTCAACAAATGCCATCTTACTTTCGCGAAATAACAGTCAGATTGAACCCCATGCCACTCAAGACCCAGAAGTAACCTTGGTATTCAGGCGAATATTGATTATAAATTAAACGTTTACAAATCCCTTTTAGATGAATGTTTTCCAGCTGATGCAGAAGTTCTTTTAAGCGTGATGGCTCAAGTAACCGACGAGGATTTTTTAGATCGACATATCGATATTCTCCATCAGGTTCGTATTAAACATATTGGGAGTAATGCTGTTCCAATGAATAGATTCTCAGAGAATAACCTGCCAACTGCAGGCCAAAAATTCCATGCCGAAAGCTTGTCGACCCAGCCCATAGGTTCGGTCCTAACCCAATCGACAAGGACAGAGAATCAGAGAAGTTGCTATCAGAGATTTATAATATATTGTCATCTCTGTATTCTCCTCAATATGTTGTTAATATCATCTCAGTTTTACGAGGTGAATACTTAAGGACTCGAGACATCGTTACTTTGAGAATGGCCCGAGACAATCATCGAGATATCGCCCTAAGGAAAGGCAAGTTGATGTAGATTCCATTTATCTTGACTCATACTTCAAAAAGGTTGATCCAGACAGATGTTGATTGCAATTGCAATTTAGATATTCTTATTCCTGGATTGCATCTGGCCACTCAACAATCTTCTTGCTACTTTTCTTAGAGTAATAATATCTTAGCCATAACATGACGCTAAAGAAGAACATCGACATGACATGTACTTCATCCCCAAAGTACCGCAGAGAAGGAAATAAGACAATTCCATTATTAGTGAGCACACCAAGCAAGTCTCCCACTATCCAAATTATTATGAATATGGACAGCTGGAATTGAAAGCTTCTAATCCTTTTTGATTGCGTTGCTGACACCCATACGAATAAGCCCAAAGCAGCAAAGAGTAGGATTATTGTAAGACTATTCATAAAGAGGAGGAGAGTCGCAGGACTCCATATCACAACCATATTTTTTATACTCGTATCTGCTCTTGGCTTGGCTTGACCATAATAAACAAGCCCAAAATACAGTAACACTCCCGCAGAAAGCGGTTCGAACACAGTATCCCCTAACATGTCAAAACCAAAGAAACTCAAAAATTGATAAATTGCATGTATTAATATAAAAATTGAAAGAACAGCAGTTAATCTTCTTAAATCGCCATTTATCTTAATAGTAAGATAAATAGGAATCGCAGCAGCT
>JAICVW010000657.1 GCA_025935105.1 Nitrososphaeraceae archaeon | reverse complement strand
GTTGTGTCTTCTGGTTGTGTTAAGTTTGGTCTGTGAGTCTTGTTAGTCGGAAGGACTATTATCTGTCCTTTGGAGCCCTTCGCGTTGATAGTGCCACCTGGTATTTGAGCATGTGCAGTTTGCAGGAAACTAATGCTGCTGGTTGAGACCAGTGCTACAAAGACAAGTGGTATTGCTATTGCACTTATTAGGAGACTTTTACTTTTGTTATACAAATCTCAGTTCACTATTCTGGCTTTAGAAAAAAACCATTAAACAATTTCATATAGCACACAACAAATCTGTACAAAGACACGTGAAAGCAGTATCTATCTATCCTTCTTCAAAAGTGAGGTAGTAGATCCTCGGAACAATTGACATATTCCACTCTATAGCTATCACCATCATTGATGGCCTCGGCGTCAATTGGGAGCAAATCTCTAATAACCCCTAGCAGTATTCGGACACACGATATTCCTGCTTCTACCACCATAAGAATAACTCCTTCCTCTATTATTTTCCATTATCCTTGCTCCCTAGTATGAACTCCTGCAAGTTGAATTGTTGGACATATTCATTAGCAACTTGGGAAACAGGTTTGGAATCCAGTACTACCGTCTTCTTCCTAATTTTTTCTAAATTTGGAAAAATATTGTTATAATTTCACACAATGTTAAGTAGCACGTTGTCAGTCAGTATTGCTTATGTGTTCGATTATTGGGTACAAGGGTATATCAAATGCAGCTTCGGTATTAGTAGACAGCCTTAAGCGGATGGAGTACAGAGGTTATGATAGTGCAGGGATAGCCTCAATAAATAATGGCAAGATCCTGGTGAAGAAGGATATAGGCAAGGTAGCAGACGTTGATAAGAGTCTTGACTTGGGAGGAATGCCGGGTCATACAGGCATTGGACATACCAGATGGGCTACTCATGGAGGTGTTACATACAAAAATGCTCATCCTCATTACGGTTGTACAGATAGCATTGCGATCGTGCACAACGGGATAATCGAAAATTATATAGAGCTAAGAGAAGAACTCATTTTCTCAGGTCATATTTTCATAAGTGATACAGATAGTGAAGTAATCGCACATCTTCTTGAAAGGTATTATGATGATGAACAAAAAGATATCAAGAAAGCTGTAACTGAGACCTGCAAGAAATTAAAAGGAGCCTATGCGTTTGTGGCGGCGTTTGAAGATGGCACCATATGTGGATCGAGATACGATGAGCCGCTAATTATTGGACCAGTAAGCAATGGATATTTTATCTCAAGTGATATTCTAGGGTTTCTAGAATACACAGACAAGGCTATTTTCTTGGATAATGGAGACGTCGTGATCGTTGATTCGGAGACTTTCCATATTTTTGATTTTGAAGGAAACGCTGTGAATAGATCAATCACAAAGATTGCATGGGAACTAGCCGCAATAGACAAAGGAAAATATGCACACCATACGCTCAAAGAAATTCATGAACAACCGAAGATAGTTGAAAAAATAGATACCCAGAATTCAGAGAAGATAGAAGAATTCTGCAATATCCTGATAAATTCTAAAACTGTATTTCTTACAGGTAGCGGAACAAGTTATCACTCCGCTCTGATTGCTAAACATATCTTGTCAAAATTTGCAAAAATTCGTGCTGAGGCTATTATGTCAAGCGAGTTTCAGTATACTTTCAACACTATCGACAGCACTTCAGTCTTAATTGCCATATCACAAAGTGGTGAATCGGCAGATGTTTTGCAATCTGTAAAGGCTGCAAAACAAATGGGAGCCAGAATACTTTCTATTGTCAACAATCCAAATTCGTCCCTGGCCAGAATGAGCGACCTATCTTTAAGTATAGAATGTGGCCCAGAAGTAGGAGTAGCAGCAACCAAAAGTTTCACAGCTCAATTATCGCTAATTTATTCCATAGTGGATAGATTATGTAATGGTTGTATAGAGTTTAAAGAAAATAAAGCATTGCTTGTTGCTGCACTTAGACAAGTACTAGATACTGAAATTCAAATCCACAGGATTGTGGAGTGGCTACGACATGCGAGAGATATTTATGTTATCGGTAGATCTGTACATTATGCTATTGCACTTGAAGCGGCATTAAAAATAAAAGAACTGGCTTATGTCCATGCCGAAGGGATTGCAGCAGGCGAATT
>JAICVW010000372.1 GCA_025935105.1 Nitrososphaeraceae archaeon | reverse complement strand
TTCTAGACATCTCCGGAAAACGGATGTCGTAGCAAATCATCATGCCTATAACTCCTACAGGCGTTCGATTCGGCTCAGAAATACTGTTGCCCGCGATAAACTTAAGAGATTCTTTCACTCCTAGAGCATCATAGAGATGCACCTTCCTATATAGTGATATTATAGCCCCATCGTTGTCGATTAATATTGCCGTGTCATATACGCGGCTTGTGTTCTTAATGTCACCTCTTTCATAGATTGTGGCTAGGACGTAAATATTATTTTTCTTTGCGGCTCTTCGCAATTCTAAAGCGAACTTTCCACCTTTAACTGACTCTGCCATCCACGCCAAATTAAGTAATGATTCCCCTCCTGACTCATATCCCATTTGGAACTCAGGGAAACATATCAACTGCACCCGTTTTTGCGCTGCTTCCCTTATGAAATCCTGCGAAATTCTTAGGTTTTCTTTCTTGGTTCCCGATGATTTCATCTGTACTAATGCGACAGGATGTAGCCCCATAACATAACGCTTAATAACCAAACTAAAAGTATTTGGTCCGTCATGTTGAGCCACAGTTTATCTATGATTTCTTTATCAAAGTATAGATTCCACCAACTCCATAGGCAACTGAAATCAAAATTCTAGATATAAATACTGCAAGATTGTGGTTTGAAATTAATACGGTCTCGTCAAACCAAATTGAAACAGGGATTGAAATAACGGAAATTACACCAACTATCATTTGACCCATGTTGTTAATTCCGTTTAATCTTTTCAAAAATAAATAAGTTGATAAATTGCCCGAACCTATTCCAATGAGGATCAGGTATTGGTAAAGCGACGGAAAAAGACCTATCGTAGCAAATGGAGCAGCCCAACATACTCCATTTACGATCTTTGCACCGATAGGCCAGCTTATACTATTATTCATCCTCATTCGTACGCTAAACAATATTCTCTTTAGCCTTCTGAAGTTTATTCCAAAAGTAACAACAAAACTTGCCAACCAAATCAAAGCAACTCCGTATATCGAAGCATGAAATTTAATCGCAACCTCGCCGAAAACAGCGCCACCGGCTATTGCAATAGCAATGTAAATAAATAGTGTCCCAAATGCCTTGCTCGTTTCGGTTTGTGAATCTTTTTGCACGAACGAGCACATTCTATAGTTATAATTTATGAATGTTTACATATCTTGAAATGGTTTAAATTCAAACCTGTGTTTACCTGAAACTGCCAATCTGTAGAGATTATCTTCCGTCTCAAATCGAAGTTGATCTAACGTAAATAATATTGCCATTTCGAATCAAATTGGTTAACTGCGTTTTTATTTTCTAATTCTCAATGTAAATCAGTAAAAACAGCTTCTATCTTCTATCTTATATCTTAGATTATTGCGTTCTAGGAATATTGTTCATAACTACAAGGGATACCCTAATATTCTTTAAAAATGAAAATTAATAAACTTAGGTTTCTTCATCGTAAAAAATTAAGTCACATTCGCGTCGTTGAAATTAATTGACATCTGACGTTCAAAACTAAGCCAAGATCTTACCATTTGATGTTTTTTTTGCCATTACTAAGTCTACAAAGTAGAATAAATAAGATCTATCATGTATCTTTATTATCCAAGGTATATAGGATTCTTTTGCAGTCGTTTGCACTACTTCAAATCCTGAATTCTCCAAGAATGTTCGAAAGGCCTGTCCATCAACAAATCTGGCGAGGCCTAACTCGAGTCTATAATCATAGGGATTGGCAAACACGCCCTGCCCATTATCCTTAAGAAGCTTGTGAATTGACGAGATCAATCCATTTGGCTGAACAAGGTCTATTAGATTGAGTGCCATTATTAAATCGAATTTCAGAGAACTAAACGGTGTGTGCAAGACATCCGATACAAAGAACTCTAAGTTTTCAAGCTCGGAGGCTAACAATCTCCTCCTTGCTTCCACGATAAATGAAAAGGAGAGATCAATGCCCAATGCGCATGAACATTTTTTTGCCAATTCGAAGGTGCTGTAACCCATCGAACAGCCCATATCAAGAACAACCATGTGGTCTTTCGGGTTGGCTAATCGTACTACTTTTTCATAGAACTCGTTTGGCTTCATGCGCAGTTTCAGCGCCTCAAGAAATTTATCATCTGACGAATAGTTGTATTGCGCCCACCTGTAAGGTACAAACCATGAGCCACCTTTCTCGTATCGATCATTTCTGGCATGATGTAATGTAATGTATCTACCTTTAGATTTTAAGTAGCTCTTCATTTTTGATGTCTTACTATTAGTTAGCCAGGTACCGAAAGTAGACACGCGAGTTTCGCAATATTTTACAAAGTCCTTTACGACTACTGCGACACCGTCTATTATAGGATAAACTGAATGACAGAACTGACATGTAAGAAAGCCCTCAACGCACTCATTGTTCCTACAGCAGAGTGGCTCTAAAAACAGTTGTATATTAGGGTTGGAATGCCGTGGACATATCAACTCGCCGATAAAGCGCATTATCATACTTTATCACCGCATAGCACAACTTATTATTGAAAGTATCTAAATCAAGGGTTGGGATCTAAGCTATTTTGGCTGTTGATATGCTGCGAGAACATTATGCTGATCTTGGTCATGAAACACGTTGATCACGTCAGCTAGTTTGTAGTTCCAGATGGATTTACATCCAACACATCTATTTAGTGATAAACCTTATATTAGTGAAGGTAAATCGGAATAGATTTAATGTAATAACCGAAGAACCGGATAGGCCGATGCTGGCAGCTTCCAAAGAGATATCCTTCAGTCGTTAGCGGATCAGTTAATAAACTACAAAATTAAATGGTAATATGCTCGAGCAAAAACTAAACGCATTAGGCATTACATTGCTAAGACCTCCGAAGGCCATAGGGTCATATTCACCTATAATCAAAACTGGAAGTCTATTGTTTGTATCCGGTCAATTACCAATAGAATTAGGATCGAATCCGCCTAATGTGCTGTACAAAGGTAGAATAGGGAATGAGATCTCTTTGAGTAATGGTAAGGAAGCCGCTAAACTGTGTACAATAAATGCGCTCATGCATCTAAAGGATTTCCTTCCCTCACTCGACAATATCGAAAAATTTGTTAAGCTAACCGGCTATGTGAATTGCGACATTTCATTTACTAACCATCCCGAAGTTATTAATGGTGCCTCTGACCTTCTCGTCCAGCTTTTTGGGCAAAAGGGAAGGCATAGCCGTGTTTCGGTAGGGATAAGTAGTCTTCCACTTAATAGTGCTGTAGAGATAGATTTCATTGTGGAGGTAGGTAAATGAGCTGGCAGCAGGAGATATGCTCCATCATTAGATTTTGACTTCCGGAAATCATTTATCCTCTCATGAATCCCAGGACCAATCCTGCTGTGAGGCTTCCTGTCAGAGGTATGCCAAAATTGGCCATAGCTGACGGTAAATGATCCGTGCCTGGAATGCCCGTGCGTTGAAGAAGTTGGCCAGACGTAGCATTGCCAAGGGCAGCCATAGAGGCGTCTTGAATCTTGCTCCAGTTGACAGTTATTAATTTCTGGTATTGGAGAAACATAAACGCTACAAAGACCAATCCTACTAGCACTAACATAAATTTCACTACTTTTTTAATGGCATATCCGATCAAAAAACCGCTAATTCCCCCAAAGCCTACGGAAGTTGCAGTGGAAGTCAGAGAACTAATATCTATGACCACATTCCATCAACGCCTAATATCGTTGGTTATTAAACTTATACAACCTCTGACTATTTTTCATGTAATGTATCCGCTATAGAATCATATGTCACTTTTTGAGTAATAATTTCACAAGTTTCCGTGCTTTCTCAATTGGTTTGTTCTTATCCTATAAGATCGATTTGGCAATGGGAGCACACTGCAAAAATTGAAAGGAGATTAGAAGCATCAATTCATTGCAGCAAATCTAATCTCCAGATAATATTGATAACAAGTATCACATTGTCTTCCTTTACTACAATCTAAACTCTGATAGGTTGTATGCTGTCATGTTGATCAG
>JAICVW010000046.1 GCA_025935105.1 Nitrososphaeraceae archaeon | reverse complement strand
TCAGAAGCATGTTTTGCTGCTTCCTCTGGAGTTGGGTACTTTGCCAAATACTCATGCAAAACCAAGGAAACTGCCGTGTTAGCTACGGAACTCGTGTCAGCGCCGCTGAAACCCTCGGTGAGTTCAGCAGCTCTTGATAAATCGACATCTGGCCCGATAGGTTTATCCTTAGAGTGAATTTCAAGGATTCTCTGTCTTGCTGGCTTATCGGGCATCGGCACGAATACGATCTTATCAAACCTTCCTGGCCTAAGTAATGCCGGATCAATCATATCAGCCCGATTTGTTGCTGCTAGAACTACTACCCCAGCTAGGGCCTGAATGCCATCGAGTTCAGTAAGCAATTGTGAAACCACACGTTCAGTAACCATACTGTCTCCACCCATTCCTCTGGTAGGAGCTATTGAATCAATTTCGTCAAAAAAAACTACGCATGGCGCTGCTTGCCTAGCTCTTCTAAAAATTTCACGAATACCTCTTTCAGATTCTCCAACCCATTTGCTTAACAGTTCAGGTCCCCTCACACTAATGAAATTCGCTTCGGATTCCGTGGCAACGGCTTTTGCCAGTAGTGTCTTGCCAGTACCAGAAGGTCCGTGCATAAGTAAACCTTTGGGCATTGAATGTCCTAACTTTGTATATAAATCGGGGTATCTTAATGGCCATTCCACTGCTTCCTGTAATTCGCGTTTGACTTCTTCTAGACCACCTATTGCTGTCCATGGGATATCTGGTGATTCCAGATAGACCTCCCTCATTGCTGACGGCATTACTTCCTTCACAGCATTTTCGAAATCGTTCATCATTACTATAAGTTTATTTAAAACTTCTGGAGCAAGCTTTTCGTCTTCCAAATTGAGTTCAGGTAGCAACCTTCTGAGGCACTTCATAGCTGCTTCTTTGCATAAATATTCAAGATCTGCACCAACGAACCCATGTGTTACTGCTGCTACTTTATTCTGATCAACGTCTGTATCAAGAGGCATATTACGCGTATGAATCTGTAGTATTTCCAGTCTCCCACGCTTATCCGGAACCTTGATCTCAATTTCTCTGTCAAACCTACCAGGACGCCTTAATGCAGGATCAATCGCGTTAGGTCTGTTAGTAGCTGCTATTACTATGACCTTGCCTCTTGCCTCAAGGCCATCCATTACCGATAGTAACTGCGACACTACTCTTCTTTCAACTTCACCAGTTACTTCTTCTCGCTTTGGTGCAATGGAATCAATTTCGTCTATGAATATAATAGATGGCGCTTTTTCTTTTGCCTCCTTAAAAATTTCTCTCAGGCGCGCTTCTGACTCTCCATAAAATTTACTCATTATTTCAGGTCCTGAGATACTAATGAAGTGGGAATTGCTCTCACTGGCAACAGCCTTAGCCAAAAGGGTCTTACCTGTTCCAGGAGGGCCATGGAGTAATATGCCCTTTGGAGCCTCTATCCCTAGTTTCTCAAATATTTCAGGATGTCTTAGTGGAAGCTCTATCATCTCTCTGACTTTCTGGATTTCATCCTTTAAGCCACCAATGTCTTCGTAAGCAACCTGTGCAGTGCCCCCTCTCAGAGCGCTACCCCTCTCCGCTATATGGAATGTGGTCTTTTGAGTAACTAAGACTGCATCACTTGCCGCTGGTGTCACACCGATAACTTGGAAAGTAAGTCTACCGCCAAAATACGGAACCATGACATTATCTCCCTTAATGAGAGGTACGCTTTCAAGAGCATCTGCAAGGTATCGTTCGTCTATAGGAGGAATTGCCTCCAATGGAGCAACAATAACCTTCTCGGCCGGAACTGCCTTAATTTTCCTTACCACTACTGTATCTCCTATGGCTACACCTGCATTATTCCTCACTAGACCATCAACCCGTACAATACCCTTTCCTTCATCAGATGGGTAAAGTGGTAGACATTTGGCAACCGTCCTGCGTTTACCTCTGATTTCAATAACATCACCTGTAGAAGCACTCAACGAATCCATAGAATCATAGTCAATACGAGCTATTCCACGACCCACATCCCTTGTGTAAGATTCTAGTACCTTCAACGATAGAGTATCATTGCCCTTACTCATACTAAGATGTACTTCATTTGCACTCAAGCTTTATACACCTTTTGACACTGGAATCAGCCATCGCCATCCAGGAAGGGCTTTGAATGCATCAAATTAGTATCAATAATCGGTCCTTCGCTGAAGTCTCGGAAGTATTTAAAGGTATGTAAGAAGTATATTTGTCGTCTAATTATCTATAGTACTGGATAGTCGAAATATTTAGCAGGCAAGATCTAAAAAAGGTTCGCTATTCCCTAGATCGAGCCTAACTATATTTATTCTAGACAATAATGGACCGGATCTTGAAATATTACATGCAATGTAATAGGCTAGCGCTATCACATAGTGTAATGAGACAAATTTAAGAGATTCAAAGCTCAATTCCAAACATTATCGTCCTAATTTTTGATATCGACAAAAGGAATATACCCATCGGTTCTATTCTTCCATGTCTA
The DNA here is from genome assembly GCA_025935105.1 of Nitrososphaeraceae archaeon. Taxonomy (GTDB): domain Archaea; phylum Thermoproteota; class Nitrososphaeria; order Nitrososphaerales; family Nitrososphaeraceae; genus Nitrosopolaris. The sequence goes on along the minus strand of JAICVW010000046.1, from coordinate 8,527 downwards.
TAATATGTCGTACACTTTACTATTTGGAAATAATTTTATCCTTGGAAGCCCCAAGTGCATAAAGATTCAGGATACAGTTCTTTTTTGCTTGGGCAAGAGCGAGATAGGTCCTCACATAAGCACAGTGATTCACGACAGTTCTGGAGCCACCTTAGTTAAGGTTGATAATAATAGGTGCACGTATTGCCAGGAGAATTTAAACAACAAATCCAAGGAACCAGAACATATCCTAATAACAAATGCCCAGGGTGAAAATATTTTAGAGTCACGCATATTAGACGAAAACACAATACTAGTGAGCGGCATGTTTGGTGTTCAACAATTCATGCTAGTTGCTACACAAAATTACATTGTGATGCCCAGTGGTAAGAAGCTCATGCATGGCAAAATTGATGCAAATAATAGCGATATTTTACTCATGGATGACCGAATTCAACTCGCAAGAAAAGATGGCAGCAAAATATGACATAGGGAAACAAAGTTCATGGCAGGTGCCTGTGACACGTTATTTAAATTTCTCTTGTTGTTAAAAACCCTGCTAAAAAAGGTCAGTTATCTGCCCAAAGCTGACTAGCTAACAGATTCATTAACGTAGTAAGTTAACAATGTTAACTTACCTTTATAGGCCTCTGTATACATATAAAAGTATGTAGAAAATGTCAGGTTGTGGTGTTATTTTTAGATATGAAAGAATCTAAAAGAATCGTCTCGGCATTAATAGTCATGGCATTGTTGCTTATGACTTCTTATACTTTGTTGTTATTACCAAACAATAGGCCCATTTTCGCACAAATGAGGGTATCAAATCATGGAAGAAGCTCCCTCATAAGGGAGCAGACATCTATTCAGAACTTTGCTTACAACAACTCTAATAACAACTATAATAATTATAACAGATCCAGGATACAACAACAAAAGAACTCCTTTCCCCACGTTTTCTTAAAGAACATGACAACAGCAGCAACACCAAAAACAACGAGAACAATAACTCCAGAAAATTATGTCAACGTAAGCAAAGAAATTGGAAATGGGGTGCGCATTGCACTGGTAGAACCAACATTTACTGCTGCAGCATATAACAATTCGTTCTATGTTTTTTACGCGCGATATAACCACGTGATAGCGAATATGAATGTTACAAGCGACCTGAATCTGTTGTCAAGCAAGGTCAGGATGCATCCAACAATCATACCCACGACTCAAGTACATTCTGCATTTGCAATGCTTTCCTTATTGAAAAACCTCAAGCTGATAAGCCCTGATTCGAATATTACCGTGTTAACTGATGCTGATGTGGATAATGGGTCGATTTTCAATAAGGTTGGCACACATGTAAATTCTAATAGTAATGCATATGATGTAATAATACTTGGACATCAGGAATATGTCACACAACAAGAGTACAACTATCTAAGAGACTTTGTAGCAAATGGTGGAAGTATGATCCTGTTAGATGGTAATGTGTTTTACGCTCAAGTAATGCTCAATCGTAACACTAATACAATAACATTTGTGGAAGGTCACGGTTGGGCCTTTAATGGTGAATCTGCATGGAAAAGTGTAAGTGAAAGATGGGCCAAGGAAACATCACAGTGGGTCGGAAGCAACTATCTCTGCTATACATGTAACATAACTTTTGCAAATGATCCATGGGAATATCAACATCATGAGGAACAATATATTACCAATAATAACGATAAAATCTTGATGAACTTTAATGCTTCATTAATAAAGTATCCTATACGAACTTTGAGACCGGTTATTGCAACTTATGAACTCAATTATCAGAAGGGCAAAGTAATTTCACTTGGCATTTATTCAGATGACATAATAACAAATAAAAAATTCGTCCATTATTTCGATAACCTAGTGTTGCAATATGCATCCCACAAAGAATCGCACTATCAGTAACAGTAGTAAGCTGGTTGAAATTATCAACTTTATCACATCAAATACAATTTCCCATTAATTTAATTTAATTAATTTTATGTATTCTATAAAACAAATATTTGAATTACAGAATCAACGTAATGAAAGCTACTGATCCACAAGTCCTCCTCCTTAAGTCCTTGCCAATTATGCCAGTATGACCACTCTTTGTTCATTTCATGCGGAAAGTTGCCTGAAATGCCTAAAGGACTACCTTTGAATATTATTTTTGACCATTTCTGACTGTTCAGAATAGTATTCGTGTTTCCTCAAAACCTATAATTGAATGAATTTTCCTATCTAAAGAAACCAATTCTAGTCATGCTAACCGGGGATAGAACAGTCTCATTTAAGAATCATATAATATAAGATGGTATTAGGAATAACCCTTGGTTATAGATTGTCATGTCCACCTAAACCAATACGAACATACTAACAAAGCCCCTCTAGAGGAAAGGTTACAAATGTTACTTGACATGATGAGTAAGTATGGAGTCAATAATTCTCTTATTCTATCATCATTTAGAGTTAATTCGGATAGGCCATCTACTAGTAAAATAATAGAGCTCGTCAAGAAATATGACAATCTTGGTGTAATTGCAGGTTTTTCAATAGATAATCATAGCTATAGCGATCTTCAAGATTGCAGACGATGGTTTAAGGATGGCCTCATTAAGGGAATGAAGCTATATTGTGGTTATGAACATTACTACCCTTACGATAAGCGATATCAACGAGTATATGATTTATGTATAGAATTTAAAGCCCCAGTAATGATTCATACAGGAGATATTTTTTTAAAGCAAGGGAAACTCAAGTTTTCCCATCCAATAAATATAGACGAAATTGCTGTTGATAACCCAGAATTAAAAGTTGTGATGTGTCATTTAGGAAACCCCTGGATCTTGGACTGTCAGGAGGTATTGTATAAGAACAAGAACGTATATGCTGATATATCCGGATTATTCTATGGAGACTGCGGGACTAACTCTGAGGAATACATGTCAAGAAGGATCACAGAATTATTGAATTACGTAGGTGAGCCTCGATGTCTTTTGTATGGGACTGATTGGCCAATTTCTGACATGGGGTTCTATCAAGAATTTTTCAAAAAGGTGGAACTCAAACCCCACGACAGAGATCTCATAATGTACAAAAATGCAAAGGTATTATTCGGAATGTAGTGCACCAGACATTCAACAGATATACAATGATCGTTACAGGAGTTCCTAATTTTATTAGTTTTTATAGATCTACACTCAAAGCTCCGGTAGCAGACATATTCTTACTAGCGATCTTGCCAACACGGATGCTTTAGGTAATACTTTGAGACCTTTGCTCTGGATTTATCCACTCAATGAAGCTAGCATAATTCAAAGAGCGAACATCCTCCAAATAATTAGGAAGAATTTTAATAAATTTAAATCCATTATCTAGCTCAAATGAGAGGACAGGATATGCATCTTACCTGTTATCACTTTGTGAGCGTAATCTAATGGAGAGAATTTATCAGCATATTCACAGTAATTGAATAATCTGCCACCGCCAATCATTCGTTTTAAACCCAAGTTGATGGCTAATTGCTTTCTCGCTCCATAAAGAATACTGCCAATTCCCTCATGTCTGTGTTTTGGATGAGTAGATATATCTGCTCCATACAGACTGTCCCCTTTAGGATTGTGGTTTGTGAACAATCCATTGTTAGTAATTTCCTTCCACGTATGATCTGCAAACTCTGGATGTAGAGAAACGATTAGAGTGCTTGCAGAACCAACGATTGTGCCATCTGGTTCAACAGCAACGAATTGGCCTGCGGGGAAAACATTAAGGTGACTGGTTAGTTCTTCCCTACGCCAAATATTGCCATAGCGTGCCAAATAGGGAAATGATTGCTTCTGCAGATCTATTATTTTTGAAATATCTTCAAATTGAGTATTTCTGATAATCAAATGAGTAGCCTGATGGCTAGAATTTAACATAGGTGTTGTTTCTTATCTATAAATATATATTGCAGTAGATATTAATAACACAGATTAGCCAAGGCCACGGAGTTGGAAACTCGTTTTGCATGACCTTCTATTCATTATGAATGAGGACAAGGAATTCATTGCGAACTTGTGTTGGTATCTTAAGCAATTGATGTATTTTGCGGTAACGGACTAGCCTTGACTTTTCAATAACAATACATATATACAGACTCCACGGTAATTCCAAGTTCTATCTTCTTTCAATCCAATGCATTTATTGATGCCGTGTGTGACCATTTGCCTGGGGCAAACGCATCAGGTAGACTTCCTCTTTTCACCGTAGTCCCATGTAGAGAAGTAACTCGGTGTAATCTCCAAGATAACTGAATTTCCATCCTTAACGCTACCCATTAGAGAGGTGGCCATAGGATGTGCAAGACTTCCTAAATATCTGACCATAATCTTTTCGGCAATAGGTATGTTATGATTAATATCTTCATGAACTTTGGCTTCTCCCTTGCCCCTAACTCCTTTGTAAGGAAGATTTGGATCATCGACACAAAAATAGACTACATTATTTCTACTCAAATTCGCCACCTTCAGAGAATTTTTGGAAGTTTCAATGTAAAACTTAATGTTTCCAGGGTCAAAATAATACCATGTCGGGTGAATGACAGGGTTGCCTTTATCATCGAGCGTACCAATATGAATATTTAGCTTGCTATTGGCCAAAAAACCCTTTATTTCATGCTCTGTTAACGGAGTACCAAATCCAGGACTTGCATTCAGAATTTTCATACACTTTGGTATTGATCGATAACGTCCCTAAAAAGGTATGGTTAAATAGTTCATAGTCCCATATGTATGACAAATAAAGATGGAGACAGTCAGAGAAATTAATGAAAGTGGTGTCGAAAACAAAGCTAAAAGTCTTTCTATTTACTACCTGATGGAAAAAGAACCGGTAACACGAGAATTTTTAGAGTCCATAGCAAGGAATTCAAAAAGCACACAGAGAACGTATGCTTCTGGACTGCTGGCGTTTTACAAGTTTTTACATATACATAAAAAGGAGTACTTTATGGCCGATATAATCAAGACACTACAAAAAAATGAAGTGGACGTGTATAGACTTCTAAATGAATTTGTATCGTATTTGATACAGGCTAAGCATCCCCATAGTGGCCTACCTCTTGCCTTACAAAGTATGTATAGTTACATGACGGCCGTTAGGTCGTTCTTTGAGTTCAACGATATCGACATAGCCTTTACAAAATTCAAAAGAAAGGTAAAGATGCCCAAGATATACAGAGAAGACGAGGAGGCACTGGATGCCGCTGAAATTAGAAAAATTATGTTGTCTTGTAATAATAGAAGGATGAAGGCGTATCTGCTTGTACTGGCTTCAAGTGGTCTTCGAGCTGTAGAGGCTTGTGCACTTAGAGTTTGTGATATAGACTATACTTCAAGTCCTACAAAAATACATGTTAGAAAAGAGTACTGCAAAACAAAAGTGGCCAGAGATGTATACATTTCCGATGAGGCTACCTCATTTTTGAAACAATGGTTAGAATGGAAATACAGAGAGAGAAAGGCCAGCTACAGATACAAACAACGTATAGTAAATTACCAGCCCCAGGAGACCGATGTGATATTCACGTCACGCAGACGAAACCCAGATCCAAGAAACATGTATGCAAAAGTCTTAGAAGAATTTGAAAAAATTCTTCGTGCTACTGGCTTTGATAGACGGAAAGAAGGCCTACTTAGAAGGGTAATAACTTTACACTCGTTTAGAAGGTATGTTAAAACCGTCCTCTCCGACCAAGTATCACAAGACTATAGCGAATGGTTTCTAGGTCACAAAAAAAGTCCTTACTATACGCATAATGAACAAAGACGACGAGAATTTTACAAAGACAAATGTATGAAGTATCTTACCTTTTTGGACTATGGAGCTCTTGAATCAAGAGGAGCAAGTACAGAAGCAAAGCTAGAAGAAAGTAGACAGGAGACCGAAATGCTGAAGAAACAACTGCATACCATGCAATCGACCAGTCAGGATGTCGAAAGCGTTGTGGGTGATTTGCTAAAACGAGTGAAGGAATTGGAAGCGAGGCTGAAAACCGTAGATTAGCACTGGAATGTCTGAGAGAATAGGCGGTAGATAAAAGCTTGTGGTATTGCATAGTACAGGAAAAAAAGGCTAATTTTTACACGATACATTTTTGTTATTTGTCATGTATCAGTCTTTGCTGAAAGAGCGACACTTATTGCGGTCTGGCCCTAGCCATCTACCATGCAATAGGGGCCAGACCTGTTGTCTGTATCTCTGAAACGATAAGCCATTTCTTCCGACTTATCAGATGCGCACAGACGTTAACACAAACGTAACGGACCCAACTCTCATAGAACTCATCTGGAAAGTAATTTGACATACTACTTGAGACTTTCTCACCAGTTTACCTATAGCTTTGAGATACACGCTAAACTAAGATTCAAACATGTGTTAATCTCACAAGCAGCTAAAAAATTGGGTTCCGACACAGATTGGAACTATGACTCAAACAAACTAGCGTAACGTAACACCAGAGCTAGTAGTTTGACTCTGTATCTGAGCCGTCATTTAGTGTCTGAATCGGACTAACTAACCAATTAAACACAAAAAAGTTTAGTGATGGACAAAAAAGGTTGTATGATTGCTTGCCTAACTAACCTTAGCCGCTATGGTCAGTTTCAGCCAAATCCGTTTCCGCTATTTCCGCTGCTTCCCTGGTTGCGCGCGAGAGCGAAATGACTATGGTCAAAAGCCCCAATGACAGATCCTACAATAACTGTTATCGCAAGACCAATGCCGAACACAGCCGCTGTAGTTGTGACACGAGGATGTGCACTTATCGCGTTACGTACTTTTTGTACTAATGACATTTGCTTTTTTAACAAATGTGTAGTTATTAAGCACACTGAATGTAGCACTTTGTCCCACAGTAATCAGCAGCGAGTTTAATTTGTCATAACCTGACCTAACTAGACTATTTAATCAAAAGGCTAGCATTTACTCCTATGAATAAAACATTTGCAATAATTGGCGCAATACTCGGTAGTGGTCTTGGACTTACTATTTTGGGTCTAGTCACTCAACGCGCATCGGCAATTAGGACAATCGTGTGCTGCTGATATTACGTAGGTAGTTAGGTAGGTAGGTAGGTAATCAGCCCACCATTTTTGTTTTTAATCCCTTGAACTAATAATTTGACTCTGTATCTGAACCGTCAACAATGTTGCCGTACATACCAGCAACCCAGCGATATTCTGTATCTGACAACTCACTGCTTTGGTCTTCTGCACCAACAAAACCGCCTCTTTTCTTCTTTATATCAGGCAGCTGCTTTATGAAACTCTTTGTTTGCGATGTTTGTTTTTGTTTTACCTTTGATTCTGGTTTTGGCTTGGGTTTATCAAACATGTCCAGCGGATAGTAGGTATTGCATTCACGGCATCATAAGGCGTCTTTACCTGTCTTTTTATCGGCCAATAGATTTAGTGGAATATGAAGGTCGTCGGGACAGACTTTAGGAAGTTCAATTCCTGAAGGATTTAGTCCGAACACTGCGATTGCAACCTTTTGTCTGTCTTGCAAGTATTTTTGATAGTCTGACTGTTGATCGTAGGAATCACGATAGCTCATCCCTGTTCTGTAGTGTTACCTCACTCCCTCCCCTTAAGCGTACTCATACAAAATGAGTGACAAGCGAAGACTGTCTATCAAGTCCGTCGACATACCTGTTTTTACAAGTGAATTCTCTATGTCGTTGGCCGCATTGAGTTGGTGGATTAGCCGCTCAAACTTTTTGTCAACGACAATAAGGTTGTCAGAAATAGCATTTTCATGTTTGAAAGTAAGCTTTTGTGATCAGTGGAAAAATTAATCGGCAGTACTTTCATATTCAATTCGTACTGCACATGCTGGGCCTTATAGCGGGTTATGGCATCTTGGTACTTTGGATCTTCTCCGATTGTAGACTTTAACGAGGAAATAAAGCCAGGATTTGCGGCATCGATGTAGCAATGGACGTAGTTGTATCTTTCGATTAAGCCTGCTGCTAACTCGACCATTGTTTCATGTGACGGCTGCTCAAATTCCTCTGAGAAAATCACGCGAATCTTGTCGTCAACCAAACAAGTGACGGTTATGGCAAACTTTGAGTTACCTGAGCCAAAAGCCGGGTCAATTCCCATACTCGACTCAAAGCCTGGCTGAAAGTCATCAGGGTCATAGAAAAAAAACGTAGTTTAATAGTTGGATGAATGAACTACGACTGCAACTGCAGTTTTAGCAGCTGCTCCTTAAGCACTTGCACATCGTTCCACAAATGAAAACAAATGTGTCTAAAATCTGGGTCCGATAAAGTTTTCAGGTGTTCTTTATAGAAAGTTTTATCGTGCGCGCACAGTCGGTCGTCATTATCGTTGTCGCTATTTGCGGCTTTGAGTGCGTCTCCGAGATAAAAAACTCTCACAATATCAATCTCGGTAGTAGGCGCGTGTTACCATCTGTTTTCTAATCAGCGCTAGTTCTTGAAACACCCACCGATTATACTCTAGATTTTGTTCATTCAAGTGCTCGATAT
>JAICVW010000488.1 GCA_025935105.1 Nitrososphaeraceae archaeon | reverse complement strand
CTTGGTGGTCACTGGATCCACTATCAGATCTGTGATGACCGCTTTCTTGGTGGTCACTGGATCCACTATCAGATCTGTGATGACCGCTTTCTTGGTGGTTGCTCTTATTATTGTTGTTGTTAGAATTATTAGTACTACTAGTGCTATTGCTAATGTCAACGGTATTGTTACTAGTACCTGATACTGCTTGTAGGGCTACAGTCATATTTGCTCCAGATGCTTTATATATATGACAATTCTCTTCAGATTGAGCACCGGAGTTCACACACACTTGTACCGAATCACCTTCATTAGGAGGAATATTGAATGTCCATGACGGGTTACCTGTAGTAGGTATGTTCGCTTGATCTGTGTACCCATCCTGTGTGGTTATAGAAATGCCTACAGTAGAAGTACCGAATGGATGGGAGGTAATATAGACAGTAAGTAAATATCCTGGTTCGTCATCATTATTATTTGTACCTATAATACTATTAGAATCAGCTGCAAATGCAAATTGTGTATATAGAGTAGTCTGCATTCCTGCACTTATAAGTAATACCAAGATCGTCTCCACTGTCAATGGTTTCATTTTTCATAATAAGAAGATGAACACCAATTATAGTGGTTGCGAAAGATATCTGTACCTATCGATATCTGGACTTTCTTTAATAAATCGATTTTGCAGTACGATTAAGGAATTCTATATTAGTAGCATATTAAATTACATTCAATACTAGATTATATAGCACATTTTATTACCTAACACTGAACAAAAGCCCTCTGTGGTCTAAGGTAATGACTGCCGCCGCGACTACAGCTATGAACATGATAGCTTAGTGAAGCTCTTGTTCTATAGTCACAATGGCTTCCTGCTAGATAAATATAACTTATTGAGTCAAACCCCACCACTATTACTCTGCTTAATTGTGTATAGGGTAGCCTTCAAATCTCTTGCTGGGTTTGTAGTTTTGTCCTCCTCGTAGCATAGTAGTTAGTGCTAAATGCCTCACAATGAGGACAAAAGTCTCGTCATCACTTGTCCTCCTTTTGTACTTCTTGAGAGGCAATATTACGACAAATACTTCACATTTTATACCAAAATGTGTCTTTATGGTTTGTCCTCATTTATCCACCTCGTCACCTAACATGTGTGGTAAATGCTTCACAGCTTTTACTTGTTCTGATGATTGTTCTATTCGATTCCATAGTAGTATATTTGATTTCCTTGGAAATCAATTTCCTTCTCATTTGTCCGACTACGTTCAAAAGCTGATTAGATTGATTGACTGATCTCGTCGTTTGCTTTATAAGACTTTGTATGATTGTTTAAGATCCAATAAGCTTAGCTCAATCTTACTAGATGTGTGTTAAACTGAAGAGATAAACTGTGCGGATAATGTCCGCAGAATTTGAATTTTTCTAGTCAAACTCCAATTTACCCCTAGTCGACCTAGACGGGTCTTAATTGAAAGTTAAAAAGTCTCTACATCCAGCGGGCCAGATAATATTATGCTCATACAACTCTTTAGTTTTTAAAACTTTGTATAGAAAAATGTTGTTTCCACAGATGTCCGCCGATGCAGAATTGCAACAAGGATCTGAGGATTGAACATGATAAAATTTGACCTTAACATCGCTAGATTTGAAATTGACGAAAGAAAAAATAATGAACATATGATTTGGATAAAAAGGACAACGCAAATCAGACCAGGAAGGAGTACAATAAGCACTGGCTCGATACATAGAACAACCCTAGCTGTCATCGTCTACCGTCCGGACAGCTGCAAAGATGTCTGCTTTGGCAATAGCAATGCCATCGTATACAGTACCTAAGCAAATACCACAGGAGACAGAGAAGGAAGTCATTTATCTAATGGAAAAGGTCTTTTACATTCTAGTGATTGAGAATAATCACATCGTACCAGCCACTATTTTATAAGCGCTACATTTACTAGATGTTTATAAGCCGAATTGCAACAATTAATAAAGATAACGTCTAAAACAAATAAAAGATTCCAGATGGACATTAAACGGAGTGGTTCACAGCCTTCCACCAAAGGATCGGCTGAATATTTCACCGGATTGGTGCGCATTGATCCCTTATTTCAAGCGACGCATCCAGCGCGGGCTGTTGGCGCCAGTGTTACCTTTGAGCCCGGCGCTCGTACTGCATGGCATACTCATCCGCTAGGACAGACTCTGATCGTAATGGCTGGTTGCGGCCTGGTACAGCGCTGGGATGGGTCTATAGAAGTAATTCATCCGGGTGATGTGGTTTGGATCCAACCCGATGAAAAACATTGGCATGGTGCCACAGCGACTACAGCAATGACTCATATCGCCATTCAGGAACAGATTGATGGCAAGATTGTCGACTGGATGGAAAAGGTCAGTGACGAACAATACAAAGTACATAGTCAAGGCAACAAGTGATATGGCTATTATAGGTTAGGGTGAAGCCCTTTATAGTCACTCCCTTTGTTTTTAGATATCTCTCATTATTTGCAGGAACATTCGCAGTTGTAGTTCCTGAGGCATATAACAAGACAAAGTCTGAATAGAAATAGATGTTAAACTTGTTATATTTTCTAGCGTGGTGGAATTATCCAGTGTAGCCAATCTGAAGCACAAACTAGTAGAATAAATTATCAAGTGTTACAGTCAATATCATGCAGACATTTCTAGCGCTAATAAGCCTATGTCTTTATTATAGATACTTTCGCCATCATTCAGAACATGCTTACTTTCATGAGATAGTTAGGAATAATCAGAATGAAAGCTTTAATTCGTCTTTATATAAGTAAAGACAAATACCAAATACAAAAGTAAAGTGAAGAATAGCGATGATAACACTTTTAGAAAGATTTTGACTTCTCTAGCTTTTTTCCTTCTAGCTGGGCTTTTTGAAATTGGTGGAGGTTATCTAGTATGGCTATGGTTACGAGAAAACATGAGCTGGATTTTAGGTGTTATTGGCGGCATTGTGTTATTCCTATACGGAATAGTTCCAACGTTTCAGCAATCTTTCTTTCATAGGACATATGCAGCATATGGCGGAAACTTCATAGCTATGGCAATATTTTGGGGCTGGATTGTTGGAGGAAATACTCCAGATGTATTTGATGTAATAGGATCCGTAATTGCATTAGCAGGTATCGCAATCATATTCTACGTGCCTCGAAAAGGTGAAAAATCAATCTGGTCAAAATAATATTAATAATAATTATCAGTTTGTCTTCGGTAAACTCGAAAGTAATTTTATTTAATCATGTGCCGACTATTAGTAGTTCTAAAACCAAAATTT
>JAICVW010000678.1 GCA_025935105.1 Nitrososphaeraceae archaeon | reverse complement strand
ATATCCCAGGGGAAGATGAAGATGCTTTGCTGACATCACTGAAAGAGGTGTTTTTGTTAAATGAATTAAGTAAGGCCAATGTCCATATAAGTAAGAATAACCTCGGCGATAGCATACAAGTAACAGCAGGTGGACTTCATGTCGACATAAAACTACACCAGCCGAAATCAAAAGCCGTCGCGACATTATTGGACGATAATGGAGTTGTCATTAATGAATATGAATATAAAATTTTAGATCTATCCTCAGACATTACCGTATGCAGCGTTAAGCCCTCTGAAGACCTAATAAAGGAGGCGTTGGATACTAGGCGCTTAGTAGAGGCGCCAATTTATGAATTAGTTTCCGACGTTGCTCGCTAGAACATACAAGAAGACTACGAAACGATTATTGGAACTTTTCACCCAAGTCATTGAGACCTCTAGTTTGCGTATCAACTCTCAGACTTTGTACTTGTTTTTTCGAGAAATATAGTGTCAAGATCATAGTTCCTACTATTCCGATTGTTTGTGCAAGACTAAGCATTTCAGAAAATCCTATTATAACAGCTTCAACTATTAGCCGAAATTGTATACGTGTTGATATTAAGCGTTATTGATACCTGATTGCTGCAGTCGCTTGTCAATGTATTTTGATGTTAGAAAAGGTGTAGAAAAGATGCTCCAGATCGTTTTTCTAATAGCATGATATCAGTGAACTAGTATTATATTGTAAAAGGATAAAAGATATGAAATTAAAATATGATTCGTTCACTCAAAAATCGTTTTATAAGAGTGAGACTAACATCCAAATCCTCTTCTAATGGGAAATGTCCAGTGTTTAATAAGTGAACTTCGACATCTTTAATGTCCCTCTGGAAAGCTAATGCACCTTGTGGTCCAAAGAAAATATCATTTTTTCCCCATGCAACTAATGTTGGAGGCTGATATGTTCTAAAATATTGCTGCCATATGGCATACTGTTTCAAATTATTCCGGTAGTTGTAGAATAATGCAAGTTGTATTTCTTTATTGCCTGGACGATCCAATACATACTGATCAATATTCCATGAATCTGGACTGATTACAACGAGATTACGAGTCCCGTTCACGTACTGGTATTTTGTAAAGTCTGCGGTAAGGAGACTTCTTAACTTCTCCTTATTTTCTTCGGTGGGATGTTCCCAATATGTGCGTATTGGATCCCATGCAGGTAATAGTGCTTCCTCATAGGCATTGCCATTCTGAGTAATTATCGCTTGTATTCGCTCAGGATGTTTGACTGCTAATCTGAATCCAACTGGAGCACCATAGTCATGAACATAAATACTATATTTATCTAATTTTATTTCTCCAACAAAATTGTTTATCACATTGGCCAAGTTATCAAATGTGGATTGTTGCATATATGCTAGAAAGTTTACATCAGGTCATCGTAACGATCAGCCAAATCATCAAATCGTTCATAGTCATCACTTTCAACCGGATTAATTAACTTACCTACATTATTTCTTATTCTTTCTGAAGCGTTAATTAGCTCATCATTTATCTCATCCTCAAAAGTCTTGTTTTTATTCTTTAAATATTCTTTATATATTTCTGCTCATGTCTTTTCATCGCCAAGCTCCTCAATACTATCTATAAATTCGACTAATTCTGCTTCTAATGAGTACATCATTAGAGGATGATCCATTAGGATAGTCTCGACAAATTTTCCTGCTATTTATTCAAACCTTGTCAGATTGGGTCTTGAACGATTAGTCATTGTTTAATCACATTTGATATATCATGGAAGGGCATTTAATGTTATCAATAGATGGTAAAATGCCATCAAGAGGGTCGAAGATGACTCAGGCAAGTCGAGTTCCATTTCTAGATATATGGGAGACATTAGCACCATGCTTCATAAAAGTAGAGTAGGGTTGGCAAGTTAAAATAAAGATTATTAATGAAAAACTGCATTAATAATATAAATAAAGATTGTTAATTCTCTTACTAT
>JAICVW010000463.1 GCA_025935105.1 Nitrososphaeraceae archaeon | reverse complement strand
ATGATAGAGAAAGACCACAGATAATGACTTCTGCCCTGAGGATAGCAGTTATAGTGAAACTGGAGCCTGATTTCTCTGAAGGTAATGTGAGTTATAACTCTGACGGTACGTTGAATCGGGCCGAGACGAAAAGCATTCTTGGGCCACACAGTGCCTTAGCATCTTCGGCTGCTTTTTTTGCCAAAGTAAAGTATGGAGCGGAGATAACAATTGCAACTATGGGACCGCCAATAGCTGATTCTGCATTGCGACAGGCCCAATTAATTTCTGATGCAGACTCTCTTCATCTATACAGCGATAGGATATTTTCAGGAGCTGATACTCTGGCCACTGCCGAGGTACTGAAATTTGGAATAAAGAAAGTGGAAGGTCCAGGGGACGTGGACATTGTGTTCTCGGGGCATAGAGCGTCAGACGGGGAAACCGGTCAAACTGGTCCACAAACAGCATGGAAGCTCGGATATACATTTTTAGGAAATGTAATAAGCTACGATATTAATATCGAAAAACGGAGCGTATCAGCGAGGCGATTAATATCCTTGCAAGGGACTTCTGACATTGTTGAAGACCTTGAAGCAAGCCTGCCTGTTTTTATAGCTGTCGATCCGTCTTACAAGGCAATTTTTAGCACCATTTCTCAAAGACTAGCCTCGGCAAGATACCGTCAAGAAGGAGAGCGGCGAGCGCAAGATTACAAGAGCTATCTCAAAGTTTTCAATGCTCAGCAGCTAGGTGTAGATCCCGGCATGGTTGGACTGCCTGGCTCACCTACAATAGTTTACAAGGTTGAAAAGATTCCTAAAGCTGGAGCCAGTAGGCGCGCCACAGTAGTCGATGGTTCTGATCCAGATCAGCTACGTACCGTTGCTGTAAAGATGCTGGAGATAGCCAAAGGAGGTAGCATTCAGCAGAGTTGACTGCCGTAAAGTTACCTAGCAGTGGTAGACTGGAGCCCAGTGTCGAACCAAACGAGGGAGAATCCTGCTATCGACATTTGTATCTTGTAGCTGAACATGAAGATGGTATTCTTCTGCCAGTCACATTTGAGATGCTAGGCGAGGCTAGAAGATTAATGGATGACTTTAATTCCAAATATTCATCCCAAGAAAAGGTTGTTGCGATAGCGTTAGGAGACAACATTAAGAAAATGTGTGAAGAATTGATCTTTTATGGCGCAGACTCCGTGATCTGCGTAGAAAATCCTAACTTACGATATCCCATCAACCTTGTGGACACTAAAATAATAAGTCAAGTCGCTATGGACCGCGACCACGCCTCACAGATCTCGCCTGAGTACGGCAGGCAATTTAGAAAGCCACGATTCATGTTTTTTTCGGCAGACAACGTCGGCAGACATTTGTCAGCAACTGTTCTTGCAGAACTAGGATCCGGCCTCGCTTCGGATATCAACAAGCTGGTAATTGACGACCTTGAGATCCGTCACGAACACAAAACAAAAGGTCAACTCTTGAAATATGAAAAGATCTTACAAATGTATAGGCCTGACTTTTCAGGATTCCTTTGGACCACTATTCTATGTTTGGACAATCGCAACCCAACAATCAAAAGAGAGTATCACCCTCAAGCATGTAGTATAATTCCAGGAGTATTCCCTCCGATACGCCGGGATCCATCAAGACAGGGGCTAATAATAGGTCATAATATTGATTCTAACTATCTTAATAAACAAGTTAGTATCTTGAGCAGGGAAGCTGTCAAAAGTGCCGTAGAGTATGATAATCGGAAAGCTGTGGTAAGTTTTGGTCGTGGAATTGGGAATTCGCCGGAACAAAATATCAAACTCATAGTAGAGTTGGCAAAAGAATTGGATGCAGAAATAGGGGTGTCTCTTCCTATCTCAAAAAAACCATATGCAGTTTCAGAACCCCTCTCTTCAAAATATATGTCCTCAGACAGGGTCATTGGAACAAGCGGACGAAAGATATCTCCTTCTCTGTATGTTGCAGTAGGAGTAAGCGGAGCAATGCAACACATTGCCGGAATGAGGGATTCAGGGTTTGTTATTGCTATCAACCCCGATGAAGAAGCACCGATAAAGAATGAATGTGATATATTCATAAAGGGTAGAGTCGAAGAGGTTGTACCGTTATTACTAGCTGAAGTGAAGAGGCAAAAGGCGTTGGAGGTCAAGTAAAAATTTGGAGCATTTCGATGTTGCAATTGTAGGAGGTGGAACAGCGGGCCTTGGTGCACTTCAGCAGCTTTCTAATTTAGGTAGGCAAGCAATCTTAATCGAAGCTGGGAAATCACCAGGTACGAAGAATGTATCTGGGGGCATCTTATATTCCAAGTTATCAAAGTATGGCAAATTATATAACATAGAAGATGTCTTTGGGCAAGAAGTCTACGAACAGGCGCCGCTTGAAAGAAGAATTACAAAGTATATGCTTCATGCTACATCGAACCAGAAAGTATTTTCTATTGATCTTACTCCTGTCCATGAATATCAATCCAATACAGCATATTCTGTCCTCTTGAGTAAGCTTATCCCGTGGTTAGCAAAACGTGCCAACGAAAATGCCGAAAAACAAGGTGGAGGGGTGGTAACTGGAGTGCATGTCAAGAATGTAAAATGGGAAGAGGATAGAACCATCCTCGAGACAGATGAGCTGGATCCATTTTCTGTCAAAGCCATAATAGCAGCTGATGGTGTTAACTCGGAACTTGCTGCGATTTCTGGAGCGAGGCCTAAGTTTACCCCAGAAGGGCTGTATCAAGGAGTAAAAATAATAGCCAAACTGCCAGAAGAACTGCTGGAAAAGCGGTTCGAGTTGGAAGAAAATGAAGGCGCCGCACACCTTTTTGCTGGTGATATTACTCTCGACCATATTGGCGGTGGGTTTCTCTATACGAATAGAGATACAATCTCCCTTGGAGCGGTTTACCACTATGATTCGCTGTTAGAGAAGCCTGTCGAACCATATGTTCTTGTGGATCGTTTGTTGAAGAACCCACTCGTAAGTGAATTTGTGAAGGATGAGGTTCCTAACGCGGGGCCAATAGGAGACCAATTATCGAAAGAGGATAGGCTTAGAGCCCGGTTTGCTATCAGTAAACTAACTAAAAATTGGTCTGACCTTAGGGATGATTACTATTCCAGAGCTGGTAGGGATAGACTCAAAGAAGGCGGAAGATATAGATCAGTCGATGAGATAAAAGCTAGATTAGAGTGGATACGTAATGAACTGTCAGAAAAGTACAAAGTGAATTTTGTTAGCGACTACGTAGAGCTGGAATACAGTGCTAAGCTAGTTCCTGATGGGAAACGATGCAGAATGAAAAAGCCTTACCATAAAAATATTCTTTTTGTGGGCGACGCCGCAGGCAGAGGTATTTTTGTCGGTCCCAAGATAGAAGGGTTGAATGTGGGCATTGACGATGCAGTAAGAGCCGCAAATTCT
>JAICVW010000726.1 GCA_025935105.1 Nitrososphaeraceae archaeon | reverse complement strand
CCAATAAATGAAGGACAGCATTAGTTGAACCACCTAATGCATTTACTACTGCAATACTATTTTCTAATGCTTGAAATGTTATGATATCTTTTGGACGTATGTTATTTTCAAGTAGATTCATAATTGCCTTTCCAGAATTATAACAAATTT
Organism: Nitrososphaeraceae archaeon; assembly: GCA_025935105.1. GTDB lineage: Archaea > Thermoproteota > Nitrososphaeria > Nitrososphaerales > Nitrososphaeraceae > Nitrosopolaris. Next base: position 1,519 of record JAICVW010000726.1, on the reverse strand, counting down.
CTTGACGTTTGTCGCTCTCCGCGGATGGAGATGCACTACCGGGGAGTGACATTCCGATTGCTTCGCCTACTGAAGCCATGGTGTTTGCTGTATACATTCCAGCACAAGATCCAGCGGAAGGACATGCGACATTCTCCAGACTAATCAACTCTTGTGAAGTCATCTTTCCTGTTTCATACATGCCCACCCCTTCGAAAACATCTTGAACCGTAACCTGTCTGCCATCCCAACTTCCGGGCATTATAGTTCCACCATAAACAAACACTGATGGTAAATTGAGACGGGCCATTCCCATTAAAGTCCCTGGCAAACTCTTATCGCATCCAGCGATTCCTACTAATCCGTCATACTTATGTGCCCTGACCATCAATTCAATCGAGTCAGCAATAATTTCTCTGCTAATTAACGAGCATTTCATCCCTTCATGACCCATGGATATAACGTCTGATACAGAGATAGCTGTGAATTCTCTTGGAGTACATTTTACCTCCTTAATCCCCTCCTTGGCGTTCTGCGCGAGCCTTCCAAGATGCATATTGCATGGCGTGGCTTCATTAGAAGTTGTAGATACTCCTATAAGCGGTCTAGCGAGATCCTCGTCATCTAGTCCCATTGCCTTATACATGGCTCTGTGAGGAGCCCGGCTAGGCCCTTCAATTGTGTTTCTGCTTTGAAGATCCATTTGGTAATTACTTGAGATGTTTGTATTAAGATTAACTGTGGGACTTCAGGAAGGCCTAAAACACTCAAGTATCTGTGTGTGACCCGATTTGCTGGCTAAAATTAGCTAATAGAGGTAATCTACGACTCCCAATTAGAATCATTTCTCCTCCCTTCATTAGAAAGATAGTTAGAGTTAGATAGCTAATATGTTTGCAAAGAGAAGTGTCTATAAATCTATAAAAAAGTATTACGGTCTCTTATTTGCAAATATCAAGTTGATGATATTCAATCAGTCATGTAGGGCAAATGGATGCAACATCATTTAAGGCATCATCACAGCGTAATATTCGTTTTGAGGATTGGTAAAGGAATGGCATTCTCCTCTCTTGAGACATTTATTCCTATAACACTATGTATGACTTTCACATCCAAAAATACTAAAAGCACTACACTAAAAATACATTAGCACCTAAATCATATACAGCTACGTTAATTCTTATACATCTGTTATTTACACGTATCTTCTGTTTGATAGATAATCCATTTTTTGAATGCCATTGCATTCGAATTGGAAGATCAGGATGGTGTCAGATAAACTGATAATATCTATACGCATTCCAAGCAAATCATTAAAGATTTGCTGAAGTAAAACCATATGAAAATAGGACCAATTTCCTCCAAGATCGTGTTTCATAATGTATCTGCATATGTCTTATTGTTATTGTCCACTATATGATTAATTTCAATAAAAGCATTTTTCATACGTACTTTAAACCAAGATAAAAATGAGTCCAGATCTATCTTACCTTTACTAAACAGGACCATATCTTGTACTGTGTTCTTAGTTATATTCTTG
>JAICVW010000065.1 GCA_025935105.1 Nitrososphaeraceae archaeon | reverse complement strand
CCTTCTAACCTAAATCTTGCTGGAGCTGCACCTCTCTTATGCGCTGGAATTACAACATACTCTCCTATGCGGCATTGGGGTGTCGCCAAAGACAAGAAGGTCGGTGTGGTAGGTCTAGGTGGACTGGGTCATATGGGTGTAAAGATTGCTCATGCACTCGGAGCCCATGTTATAGTCTTTACCACTTCGCCTAACAAAAAAGAAGACGCGCTTCGCCTTGGCGCAGATGAAGTAGTTATTTCGAAAAACACCAGTGAGATGAGCAAGCAAGCACAAAAACAGCTTCGACTTCATTCTCGACGCAGTCTCTGCTGAGCACGATATTAATGCATACCTACAATTACTCCGCCGCGATGGCAAAATGATCCTCGTTGGTGCACCAGACAAGCCACATGCCGTAGCGGCCTTTAGCCTTATACTCAACCGTCGCAGCCTCTCTGGCTCTAACATAGGAGGTATAACTGAAACACAAGAAATGCTTGACTTTTGCGGCAAACATAATATCACTGCTGATGTTGAAGTCATCCCAATCCAAAAGGTCAATGAGGCTTACGAAAGACTATCTCGTGCGGATGTGAAGTATCGCTTCTCAATTGATATGACTTCACTCAAATCAAAGTAGTACTGCTGTATGGTGGTTGCCTTTAGTCTTTTTTATTATATTCTAGATTAAATAGATCGCCATCAGGTATGCACAGCTTCCGAGAGGGTTTGTCAAAGTATGATTTCGATTGCCATGTCGGAATGGGTAGTATCGGTCAATACTTCATCTTAAAAGAGACTTCCGTATGACCTATGTTTCAGAACCACGGCACTAATCTGAGATTTTCTCTACAATTAAGCCTCTATCCCATTTGTATTTTGCACCCATTAATTTTGCAATCTGACTAGCTAATTTGGCATCTTTTTCTTGATCAACTAATCTTGCTGTGCCTTCAAATGTTTTCTCATTGACAGTAAACAATACCCTTGGATCATATATGATATTTTGAACCCAATGCGTGAGCTTCATATGCTCTAACATTATATAATATTTATCATTATAGTCAACATACCAAATTTCTATCCTATGCTGTTTTGCTGTTTTCCATCCTTTTGTGGTTAGATATAGAAACTGGCTTTGATTCATTCAGGAATAGTAAAACTACTAATATTAGCATGTTAATATTGTTAGATTGACTTTAGCCTACAACACTTGGGCTGCTATCGAAGAAGTTGGATCATAAAAAGATTAATGTCAATGCAGTCTTACAGCCCCTTTAATTCGGGAGCCTGAATCCAATAATTCTTTTCAAATCAATAGGTCTGCTACAAATAATATATCGTGCCAATAGTTGTTGTCTTCTTTCGATTTCCTGTAATCTTGTTGATAATGCGACAAGCTGATCTGATAATTGTGATATAGCATCATCTTTTAGCTTGTCATGATTTCTCAGGGATTGGTGTATCTCATCTAATTCTTTTACCTTGCTTTGTATATCTGCACCTTGTCTTTGTAATTGAGATATGTTAGGAATTGCTAAATAAGGCTCAACTTTGTGAAACACTTTGTATTCGTTAGGTCTTTTTGTCTAATATGTAGATAATATAGTTTATTATATTATATCCTAGTCTACCAAAACCAATGATCTCTTTGTCTTCCTGGGGGTTAGGAACATTCGTAATAAAATAAATTTGATACGTTAGAATTGTCATTGGTTTATTGGTCAAGCATAGTAATAATATTTTCTACAGGTCAATATCATTAATCAAAATATTTTTCCATTACCTTTGACATATTGAGCTTGGCTACATCTCTATCATACAATGCTTCGGGATGCTTTTGTTTCAAATGTCTTAATGCAAACCTAACATAGTTTCTGCATAGCTTGCACTTTGCTTTTTCAAACATAGACGATATGCGATGATAATAAGAATTAGTTAAAGAACTTTCGCATATAGAGAATGTCTTTTTTCTTAAAAATGTACTTCGAAAGGAGAAGATTGGGCCATCCTAATATAAATGGCCTGATAAAAGGTTACGAAAGAATATGGATTAGTTTTTCTGGTATTGTGATGATGATGCATAAAATGTCATAAATGGGTAATCGCTATTCATGAGATACTAGGTTATTTGCAATTTAATGATATCTAGATTCAGAATCGCCGATCAAAATCATAAAGTCAGCCAAGTACATTGATGTACCTAAAATTGCGATAATTTATGGACAAAATATGTTGATAAGTCAACTCTTGCATATACGTCAATTTTCTGCTAAAGATTATCCCTAATAACTCAAGTATTTCATTTTTATCAATCCCCTAAAATGGAATATTCGAAATAGTTCTAGAAAGGCGGGAGAATATTTTCTATCTTGTATAAACCACAACTAGTTTGTGCTATCATTTAATTCTAAAACCCTCGATACATTGCCTACTCTGTCAGCAGGTAAGTCAAGCGCCATTGTGACCTCATTAGGTTCTTTCTTTCTGTTGAGAATAATTTGATGGCTGTGTGATTTTTAGTTTTTGATTTGGTACCTTCATTTTGGTACCTTCATTATGTCTTATGCTTCTAGATGGGCTTCGACTGAAACCAAGACATAATTTAAGTCGTACGTTAAGTCTTATGTTGAAATATATTGTCTACATTAAAAATAGAGTAGATTAACAATATAAAAGAATAAACTGAGCGGAAATACTATGAAATTATGGGTGGATTGTTCTAACTTACTGCATTAGCTGAAATAATTAATAGATAAAATAAAGTTAGGTGTTTATCAATTCAAACTATTTGGCCTGTTGTTGGTTGTGATGGTAGTTGAACACCAGTAGTAGTAGTTTGGTTAGCATTTGGCACTGATGTACCAGTTCCAGTGGATGGACATGCGAGAGCAGAATGTCCTGTGCCACCGCCAGTTGTTATCAGAACACCAGCAAGTACTAACATCATACTTGCTATGATAAGTATTTTATTCATTTATGTATCTTTTCAAATATCATTATTAACTGTTCCGTTCAATGTTGGTCTATTGAAATATTAGATCTAATATGGTCACACGGAAGAAGTTGTGTCGCTAACAGTCTGCGAAAACTTTGGCGTTAATCAAGTTGATTAATTCCTCAATCGTGGAGAATCAATTCCTTTTTTCCTGATAATTATAAAGTTATGTACAAAATTATCGTGCGTCCCTCACTAAAGCATATAACAAAATAGTCAAGAATGAATTCATAGCAGTTGAAGACATATCCGGTATAGAGGATGGAAAGATAATATATGATATGTTTGTCAAGGCAGATAACGAGAAGAGGGAACATGGTGGAATAAACGGACTGACACCATCTGAAATGTTTCCACAAACATTCAATAGGCATCATAACAGAAATAATGCCAGGCAGAAAAGTGTAACCTATGTCAGTATCTAAAACTGCTACTCATCTCTGTAAGTACTACAATTAGTTAAACTCACCACTTACTCAACTCAATCTACTAGACAAAGAGATTGATTAGTAAGGCCATGTGTGGTAGTTAGTCTAATTGGCGAATACAATGAATGCACTGCCTTAGAATCAGATCAGCAATTATTAAGTGCAAACGTAATTCTTAACAAACAGAAAGACTACGTCAATGAGAATGTGCAGACGCACAGATCCATAAGTCGTAGCCCGTCTGTCCATAAATCAAATTTTGTTATAATATGCATAACATGGTTTAATAATTATACAGCAGACTACAACTAGCTATTGAGATTGTTAGATATCAGAAACTGTTGTAGTCTGCAGTGGGTTAAGATATGTGTTGTTGCTTCTTATGATATGTAATAGATAATATGTGTTGTTGCTTCTTATGATATGTAATAGATAATATAAAATTTATCATAAGCTTAGCGGAACTTCATTTTTTCATGCTTCACAGACCTAGAAGACGAATATCTGGCTAGTTACACTGTTATGGGTTGAATTGACGAGAACCTTAGAAAAAATCACTCCCATATACTCCCCTAAACTTTTTGAACATCAATACACAATCATACGTATCAAAAGTGTAGCTTGTGTTGTCGATTATTTCCACAATTATTTCCTTATTGATTATGGTCTTTCCACACAAGGCACATTTAATTAGGTGCTTATTTTCTGTCATCCTTCTAAGGTGTGTGTTTTACCATTGTTCGTCTTACGTTTACCTCCCCAATTACCTGTTCTAAATATTGTTTTCTGTCTTCTTCTGTCAAAGAGGAATTGAATGCCAGTTTCTTCGACCATTTTATTTTGATTTTGTCTTATGAATTCTATCACCTTTTTTCTGAATCTGTTGTCCATTTGAGATACTCCGATACTATCTAATAACCGTGACTCAAGTACATAATTGAATTAATTAATACAATTTTGAATCCTCAGATACATATATTGTTAAAGAATAAACCTTGATTAACATTTTTCTCCCCTTTTTTCTTAACAAGCCTGGTAGCAAAGCAATATTCTTTAGAAAGACTTACGCATGTCTTCTTAATATATGAATGGGCGTATGGTTAGACTGACCAAAGTTAGTGTTGTACGCCATCGAAAAGACGAAGGTTGTGAAGGCTATAGAGAAATTCCCTTATACAACGGGTACTAAAGTCACTAGAATTTTAATTGCCTAAGAGAGAATTTAGTGAAAATTAATTTCATTATCTCCCTGTCAGGTCGACTACATTCGGCTTAATGACTATCCTTTCTTAGTAGTGCTTCCACAGCCTTCACTACCTTCACTTAGATGCGTTTTTATTTCCTCATTACATCCATCAAACATGTTTTACACCATAAATCATATTTTTCAATTTCATCTAATGGTGCAAAACATTTAACACAATAAAGCTTCTTGGTATGGTTATGTGGTTCTAATCTACCACAAGCGCGACAAAGCATTCCGCTTGTAGAATAATGAAGCATTGATAGACAATTCTGACATCGCATTAGTTAGTTCCTCATCTCTTCTTAGAGGTTATTATGGCTAATAAGGATAAAAGAAGATTGAAAATCAAATTAATAGAACATCCTTATGGCAGATTGTACTAAGATTAAACATCATAATGAGGACCTAGCGTATCCCTGAGCCCTAGCAGCAACGATGACATAAGTAATGGTACTATTACTGGGACGCTGCCTTTTCGTGCTTCTGTGAATGTTTTGGAGTTTTGACGATATATTTACTAATAATTTACTAATAATCTTCCATCCAAGCTGGATTATGGTATTGCTGTAGTTGTCTTATTTGCTCTGATGTCATATTATTATGGATATCTTTGGATTCATATGCGCATATTCCAATAGCAGGAAAGTTAAATCTTTGCCCCAAACATGATTCATAATCAAATAACTCTGGTAAATCCCTTTCTAAAAAATGCAGACATATCCCCGAACACCCGTATCCCTCTTTTGCCTTTACTAAGACAATTCTCTACTAATGTTGACCATAACGCCATTGTTCGTTGGATATTTGGTATACCGTCTGGGAAATACAATTCCTCGGTAGTTCTAATTATGATATCACCTCTTAATTCTAGTTCTTTAACATCCACTTCCCATTCCTTTCTCATCCTGGCGCGAATTTCATCTTTTAGTAAATCAGTAGTTGTAAGAACAACCTCATTTCTTTGCAGGCCCTCTCTTAGAAAGGCAAAGGCTTCATTAAATTTTTCATCTTTATTAGGATAAACTGCGATTATATGATTTCCATGTTCAATTGTCTGGAGTCTTTGTACCATTCTACTATACTGACTAACAATAAAGTCTGTGGTATAAGCATTGTGGAAAATGAATGAATGAATGAATGAATGTATGAATGTCACAATGTAACCAAGAATGAACTGGGGGCTCGAGTAAGGGGATTAGTTTCACAAGGTTAGTCATATCTGTGCTACGATGTGCTACAATGTGTCACTAGATTCGCATAATTTAACAACTGGCTCATAATCTGTTTAAAAGTGATTGATCTTCTATAAGTTTGGTTTATTACTCACCATTCTTTGACAAGTTGATAAAAGCATTTATACTGAAGCATTTATGCTGACCATAAATTGGTGTTTCTGGGCTATCGAAAAAGGAAGGCAGTGAATGCAGCGAAGGTATGTACAATACGTCCATAGTCAAAAGGGCAATAAAATCACAAAAATTTCATTTGATTAATTGAAAATCGAACAAAAATTAGTTCAGTATCACTATTAGCAGGGCCTATATCTGGCCTAACAATCTGTAATGCTTTCGTAGTCTTCATAGCATTCACTAACAGTAATCTTTCTCTTCTTACACTAACATTATTTCCGATATGATCCAATGCCTTGATGCATTGCATCTTCTGTACATCATTTAGTTACACGAAAAGAAAGCCACTTTTAGATTTTAAATTTATTTGTTCATAGCATAATTTGATAGCTTCTTCTTTCTATATTGATTTCTTCAATGCCGCCTTTCAATTACTAATTTCATTATCAAAGTTTTGAATTTGCCTTCCAAATTGTTCATTGTCAATTCCATCTAGCATAATAAAAATCCAAGTTATAATAGAGCCATCCTCGTTAGGAATAATTCTGACTGGAGTGTGTAATCAGACACAATCTATTTTGGCAGAGCCCTGTAGCCAATTAATAATTACTACGGGGAGTTTGACGTCTGATGGCCAATGTGCACATGATTGCATACAGAATGGAATCCGGTTAGGAGAGGGCGCTATTACTATTTGGTGCCAATAAACTAACTCTGTCGTTGATAGGACATACAAATTAGAATGGTATAAAAATCGGTTGACACTTTCAGAATTTCTCTATAGTTTGATCCTATAAAAGCCATCATGATAACCTGCATCACAATGATTATGATATGTCGCTAGTAGGGTTTGCCATCATGCGTTTTGTAATTGTGGTACCGGTATGGCTAGTCTACCAAAGTAAATTCTGAAAATCATGGTTTCAGAGGAGACTTTAAACGAATGAACTTTCCTCAAAGGGGGAAATTACTATTAGAGATTTATTCATCTTCGCACAGGCATTAATAATCTGATCTCAACTGAATATTAACCCCGGAAATTCCTCTTTCACATTAGATTTTTGCAACTGCATCGACAAGCATATTAAATTGGTTTGTGAACGGGTGTTCTGGATGTTCCAGTACTGTCAAGTATTCTTTTCTACTAAACTGAATGTCGCAATAACATGGTATAGCTGAGATTACCTCCATCCCTGTTTCGTTTGAAAGAAAGCTCTTCATATCTCTTTCAGTAGCTTGTTGCGCCTCCATCATAGATGAAGACATAGAATTTGATGAGTGGTCTTGTCCAAAATCAGATTGAATGTTCGCGCCTGATTGGATATCCGATGCCAACATACCCGAGGTAGCCGTAGGCGTTAAATTCTGGAAATTGTGTGGGACACAATAACCTGCGACTCTATTCCATAAGAGAAAGGACTTTGTTCCGAATTTCGTAAATGTACCATAAATTTCCTCTGAAACCTTTCTTGTACCTGCTATGTCAAGATCTCCCATCTTGAGCGTCAACAGGACTATGTCCGCAACAGCAAGAGCATTTATAGACCAATAGCGTATTCCTGGGCTAGTGTCTATAATGACATAATCCGCTTGGTAATCGGAACTGAGCAGTTCTCTTAGAAATATAAATTTCCTTAGAACTTGTATTTTAGAACTTGACCCCCCTTCTAGCTTGTAAATTTCCTCTTTCTTAGAGTTACTAAAACCAACCCAAAGCTTGCCATTCAAAATGTTCTGGCCTGCAGCTTTTTCCTTACCTTTGCTAAAAACGCTATTATCAATTGAATTCCTCTTATTGACATGAGTCAAAGTAGGGGTAAAATCTACAATGACATCTTCAACCTGAGCATTATCGAATAAAAAATCATTAATCCATTTCTTAGGATCAGTATTAAAATATGATTGGAGGCTGGGTGCGTAAACATCAAAGTCTAGTAAAACGACTCGGTTGCCTTTTAATGCTAGCAAAGCTGCAAAATTGGCAGCAAGGGTTGTTTTGCCAGTTCCGCCCTTATAAGAGTGGAAAGCGATACATTTCGTCAATGCTTGAGAGTCAAACGATTAGTCAATCCTCTGATATATAATTCATTAAAAATTATGAATACAAATCTGCATTCCCAGCACTTGTTGCTTAACTCATAAACCCTGACATGAGCATTGTAGTTTTTCCGCAGATGCTACATCATGACTACAGAGGTTAATATTAACTAATAAGGGTTTTTCAAGATACAAAATTGAGGAAGACACACATCCCCTTCTTATTAATCCTCTAAAATGGGGCTTTACATCTAAAATAACGTTGGTCTCAACTCCTTATCGTTTGACGGTTTGAAAGGCAGTACAATTCAGACACTCTGAGAGGTCAATAGTGCCCCTTCCCTCGCCAGTGGACACTCCAGACCTTATTTGCACTAATGCTACATTATGATATTTATTCGCAACACAAGGAATGTATGGATTGTAACAAAAAGAACCGCACATATTTGTATTAGAATTAATTATTGTTACTCGTGTCATTTCAAGATTGAAAGGATTGAAAAGGAATATTGGCAGAAACGCGTGGTTAATCATCCGGTAGTATTTACGACTTATACTATCCGCAACAAAACAAGGTGAGTACAAATGGGTAGAACAATTCCCTCATTCGCATTGCCGGTGTAGAAGAAAGAGAATGGAAACCATTCAGGAATTCGCTGGATAAGTTAGATGGAAAGAAATTTGATGAGATGTTTTCAATTGTACACTTGTATAATTCAGCATCTTCTCATGCTGCTAATCCCATACGAATACAATCGATTTATACTTCACCATTATAAGCAGCTTGTAAAATTATCTAAAGAAATCGATAAAGCATAACATATTTGGGTAGCATAATTAAGATCGAATAGACTTTGGCCCAAATTCTCATAGGATGTTCAGGTTGGAATTATGGAGATATTCCAGACAAGGGTGGCTGGACAGAAGTGTTTTATCCTGATAAAGAAACAAAACGGCTCCGATATTATTCTCAATTCTTCAACACGGCTGAAATGGATGCCTCTTTCTATGAAAGATTCTATTCGCACATGACAAAGGGGACATTCATAGGAATGGGCAGAGCGACGCCAGAAAAATTTCAGTTTTCAATTAAAGTACCAGAGACGATCACTCATGTTAAGAGGATGGATGTAAAGAAGGGTGCCATGACCTCATTTGAAGAATTTTTAGATAAAATATCTCCTCTGAAAAGAGCAAATAAATTGGGCGCGATTTTGTTTCAATTACCACCAAGTTTTACAGTTAATGATTTTAAAAATATTGAACAATTTTTAGACAGATTACCCACTAACGG
>JAICVW010000620.1 GCA_025935105.1 Nitrososphaeraceae archaeon | reverse complement strand
GTAGGTTCAAGTGTTTTGTAATCCACTACTGAGAAATGGTACATCAATTGTTTAAGGCACAATGTCTAAGGTGCTTAATGTCTACTGGTTTTACCATATCTTCCTGAGTACACTAGTTCATCAAGAGGTAAACGATTCTTGGATATCCAAAGCCCAGAACTACAGATGTATTTAGGAAGCTTGGGATTGTAAAGTCACTTCGAAGCCGTTCCTCCTGGTACCCTGTGAACAGTCCTGATGCTATCTCGCGTGACCAGGCAACAAGCTGCATGCTTTGTATTACTCTTCCGGCGTCAATTAAATGAAAATTATATTTTGGGTTGGTCAATACCAGGATAGCAAAATTTGCGACCCATTTCCCGCTGGTGCTAACCTCAGCTTACTGAGATCATTCTTGTCTTCAACAAGTATGAAACGCCAATGTTGTGTATTAAGGGCAGTTACAGTTGACTAACATAATTACGTATTAATCAGTTGGGCATCCATACGGCAATATGACTTAAAAAAGTTGACGAACTTATGTTAACCAGTATAGCTGCTTCTAATATTTCTAGCTTTATTTCAGCAGGAACGGTGCGCGTTTCAAAGTTTGTTACTTGTTTAGATTGTTATGTTTAGTCCTAATACACTCAAAAGTGTCCATCTATTTTCAACATTCATTTCTCCATTTGACTTTATAAGTTTGTACTGATTATGAAGTCTAGAATTAGTTAAAACAGCGCCTTGATACCTATAGGATGTACCAAGTGGTGCCAGTTTCTTTTGGACCGAGCTAAGCTTTGAAGTTAAAAAATCATGTAAACTTTTTGAAAAAGCGAAACGGAATCATTAATACTTTGTAATACTTGTCGTTCTAGGGGAAATTCAACCGAAAGCTAATCACAAACTGCACTACCCCAAATGAATCTATCCATGCCTAGTTTCAAAGGTCCTTGGCCAAGGTAACGAATTAAGCCCAAATATCTATACGCTTACTGGTTCATATTAAGTCGGTCTAGCCAAGCTGGATTAGTTTAGGAAACTTCCTTCTTAAAACATCGAGATTTCTATAATCTATTCAAATCAAGATTAGATTAGCTTTGCAGATGATATTTAAAGTACGATTTTTCTTATTCAGACATATCTTTAATATTTCTAATCATTTTTGACTGACATAGTTATATTTTTATAATCTATAATTATCTATTGAAACTAGAAATGCTGAGTGAATATGATACAAACAACATGTCATCTTCTGATTCGAATTGCGAAATTTGCCTTTGGTCTTTTGGAACCGAGTCAGAGTTAGAGTTCCACAACTATTTGGAACACATAATAATGCATTAATCCCGTTTGGTCAACATCACCGTTGACAATGAATTAGGTAATCTTCATTCCGGGTTCATACACCCAATGAACAGAAATGTGTGCCTTTAACTAATAAAGATGCAGAATATGTATGGAGTTTCACCAAACGGCTAGGTTCAATTAGCGCTTATGTGACTGTGATGATTTATGCTCCATACTTGGTCGAGGGATTGTGCTAATCAGAGCTAGCATCAATTGTTGTAGACTAGGTAGGACCAAATATCTACGAAGGTTGCTGAGTAATTCATGAGGTGTAAAAAATACTAGACTGGAATTGTAGCCCAGTAACTTTTGCTCAGCTATGGAGCAAGTCAGACATAGCAGACCACCGCGGAGGTACAGTAATAAATTACAAGAACGGTGGTAGAAACTTTAAAGTTAGGACCGGTAGCTCAAATATACAGATGTCTCAAATCTGGCAGAGGAGAAGCAATCACAGTCTTTGTACAGAGAAAAAGCAAATTGTGTTGAAGGGCAGAGACTGCGAATGAAGGTCAAACCTCTAGAGTGTCATTTATGTGGAAATCATGTGGCATGGTACAATCCCGAAGACATAGCTCCAAGAATTTACTGCAATTTTTGTTTCAGAGATCAAAAAATGGAAATTGCACTTGGATCTGAGTAACCCAATGTGAGTTGAAAGCAGCATATGACTAATAATAAGCGAACGTCACAATTTTTATAGTTGTAGTCGAGAGCTTAGTCAAAGTATGTAGGTAGTATGCAGATCAATGTTCATCTGAAAATCCAATATGGTTATCGTCATTTATTTAAGCCGATGAAGGAGAAGGACCCTGTAGAAACCAGGTTTTCATCTGATTATTCAGTCAAAGCTTTCTAAGACCATTGTACTGTATTCCTATTGAGGGAGTCAAGGTATGTAATATTGGCTAATACCATGATGCGTGTATTAAAGAATGCTAGAATACTAGAATACCATTATTTCTATTCAAAAAGAGTAATCACATATTTACTATTTGGCAGCATTTGATATTATTAGTAATAAGACAGTACGAAGGAAAAAGTTATCGGATGTTTTCTGAATGGTTAATTGAAGCATACTATCTTAGGATATTCCTGCAATTGTCACGTATACC
>JAICVW010000410.1 GCA_025935105.1 Nitrososphaeraceae archaeon | reverse complement strand
GAATATAGCTTTAAGCTTTCAATTACGCAAGAGGTCCATTAAAAGATTCACGAGGAAACCTAATCAATATGAGTTTTACTCAAACAGACTTTCCAGCGGATGACTGATAAAATTGCACGACTTTACCATTATTGTCAGGTTTTTGGATACCGATTCTTTCTTCCAGCTGATTTGAATTTTCTGTGGAGATTATTATTGCAAATTTCTTCTCCTTAGAGGAGGACTCATTTCCGTCTATTAACACATTATTCTTATAGTGGGGAATTTGCCAGTCATTTTCTATAGGTGATGACCATAGGTATATCATTAGGAGATTTGAATATATCCTTAATTGCATCTGCCTCGTACATTAGGACTTCACGTAGAATCACATCATGGATACTATCTAAGTGATTTTGCAACTTAGCTACCCTATCACAAAATCCGTAGAAATGTTCTTCTATTGTTCCGTCAAGCCCGGCTAATAAATCCAAATATTCCATTGAATGAGCATTTATTGTAGCAACACTTCTCTCGGTTGGAACAGACCAACAGACTCTATATTCTAAGTCATCAACCTTTAAAATGCCGGAGAACAGCAGCAAAACTTTTATCATTTCTGATTAGGATCCTATTGACATTGTATGGAATCGTAAATTGACGTAAATGATATGGAATTAGCTTTTCATCTATTGAATAAACAGGAAGGTCTATCTTGACAACCTTGGGAGAAATCATTTTATCAATAGAGAGCTTGGGTCTTCTGTGTATATCTAAAGCCAAATTTGCTCCTAAAAGGGCAGCACCAGCTACCCCACCACTTACCACAAATTGTGCAAGTAATGACCAAGGTTTCGGACTTATCTCTATCTGTTGTATAGAGAGGGAACCCCTGGGGAGAGAAGCATTTGTGGAAACATGCGTAGTATTTCTGTGCATTTGATATTTTGTAAGAGGAGCTATCTTAAACTGTGTACTTTCATTATGTCTGGAGGCTTCTGGGGTGGCGGGACTATCGTTGACCGTGAGGAGGGATATAATTAGCAAAATTATTAAAATTACCAAGACGAGCTTTATGTCGTAAAAGCATACTAATATTGTTACCTTGCCCGAACACTGCAAAGCCCCCCCTTTTGCAGTTATATGTTTTTAGGACTTCTTTCACTTTGGTTGGCCTGTAGAAATCTGTGTTATTATGCTAGATGCAAATGCGGTCACTTGTACATAGAACACACAGTAGGATTCTATAACATGTGTAGTAATACAATCTGTGGCTCTAGAAAGTACGAGATCCCCTAAAGCAATAGAGCAAAGCCGCGGCCTAGGCTCTAACTAATGGCAAGCTAAAAGAAAATGTAGCTCCTTTTCCATCAGTATTATTCTCTCCCCACATATTTCCTCCATTAGCTTCCACTATGTTTTTTGAAATGTATAATCCCAAGCCAGTGCCGCAATCAGATTTGGTTGCAAATATTGAAAATAGTCTTGGTAAGATATCTTTATGAATTCCAGTTCCGGTGTCTCTTACACTAACAACGGCTTGTTCTACGTCATTTTTACGCTTGCTTGAGGCCATAAGAGATATCATCCCTTCTTGAGTGAACTTGACAGCATTGTTTAGTAAATTGTAAATAACTTGGGTAATCCGGCCCTTATCAGCATAGACAAAGATATCATCTTGATCTGTTGCCGATGCAACATTTGCTTCTTGTTTATTTTTGAACAAGTGAATTAGCTTTAGCCTACCATTGCTTTGTTTGATCTGCGGCCTAAAATCTTCAATAGTTTCTGCTACTACCTCACTTAAATTGAAATATTCCTTCCTAAGGGTTAATGCTTGGTCATTTATTCTTGTTACATCAAGAATTTCAGAGGCCAGACGCTCCAACCTCCTAGTGTTCCGGAGTATCATTTCAAAATGTTCCCTCTTTACTGTGATTTCCTCTTTGCCTTCCTCCTCAAACTCAAGTTCTATTAATTCTAGAGCTCCCAAGATAGGAACAATTGGAGATCTAAGTTCGTGAGCTGCAATGCTAATGAACTCTTTCTGTTTGTCATATTTGGCGTGTATCCTCTTTATATCGTCTTTATGGCGATTAATCAAGTCACTTAGCTGCGCCTTGTGGTCTACCAATGACACGTTTTCGTGTGCAATTACACCTTTATCTATCTCTAAGTCTTCTTGCTGACGGCTATTACCGGACACTAACGGAGAAAACTAACTACCACTCCTCTTATTGACATATGGACATCAAATAATATAAACAAATTAGTTGATTATAACTGAGAAATCAGGGAATAGCCTTATTAGAATAATAATTTTTGTGTTCTTAAACACTAATGTGAGTACGTACTAGGCTATTCAGCACGCTTAATTTGAACGGTTTTTCAATAAATTCATCTATTTTTACTGTTGGTAGGACTCTCTTAAATTCAATTTTATTAATCTCAAATGCACTCATCAAAAAGACTTTAACTTCTGGCTTTATTTTCTTGACCCTTTTTATAAATTCATATCCGTTTATTTTTGGCATTCTAATATCAGAAATAACTAGAGAATAATGTCTAGTGTTCATCCCAAAGTGTTCTAATGCTAATTCTGGATCTGTAAATCCAAACACATCAAAAGAGTCATGCTCAAGGCCCGATCTGATTACTTCTACGATATCAGATTCGTCATCAACAAGAAGAATTGATGATTTGTTATCCTTTAGAGAGCTCACTAGCCATCTTAATTTTGTTGCATGCTCCGACGGTTAAAAAGTTATGTAATTTTCTTCATAGAGCAATGAATACCATGTTGCCATTAAATCTCCGACTAAAACACAGACACATCTAGGACTCGTCGTACTTTTTCACGATTGCAACCATTTCCCCTTCAATCACTATCCATTTCCAAATTAACTTATCTTTTGGTTTCAGATCCCATTGTTTAATCAATGACATTGGTATGGTTGTCTTCAGGGATGCAAATCCCTTCTTATTGGTGGAAAGTGTTGAGATTTCGCCGGCCATCGTTTTGCACTGAACGCTTAAGGCTATAAATCATGCCATACGTATGACCACTACGTTTATACCTCTGGTCTGGCATTACATATGCCATGATAGTTGACATGAGGCTCCGATTGTGACCATAGATCCGCATATCAGTTCTATTGGTATAACAATAGGCGGAGGCTTCTTTGGGGGCATTTTAATTGGATATGCTCTAAAGAAGGTCCTTAAGTTTGTAGCTATAATATAGCTATAATAGCTGGATTATTTATTGCCGTGTTAGCTTATCTTCAATTTCAGCAAATTATCAACGTAAATTGGGCCAAATTTCAAACGATATCAGAGAGCACTCTTAGAATGCTTGCAAATGCAACAACGCAAATTCCTGGGTTTAACAGTGGCACTAGTCATTCCACATTTGCATCAAGTCTTGCTATACCGTTAACTGGAAGTATGGCTATGGGAGTTGCTATTGGGTTCATGAGGGGCTAAAATGTAATGAGGATTTGTAATTTATTCTCCAGGCTAATCGGAATACAATCTGGCGCACTCTTTGACAATATTATTGGCTATGATCATATTAAGAGACTTTTTATGATGGCCCTGGATTCTAACTCAACAGTACACATCCTACTAGTTGGTCCACCAGCATCAGCTAAGACTATGTTTCTGACGACATTAATGCATAGACTCAGGAGTTCGTATTTTACTGATGGGGCCAATTCCACAAAAGCTGGGATGATAGACTTCTTATTTGAATCT
>JAICVW010000392.1 GCA_025935105.1 Nitrososphaeraceae archaeon | reverse complement strand
TCCATGGGCAATGATGAGGAACGGCTCGTAAGGGAAAGAGTGTTTTTACCAAAATATCAAATTAATCAGCAGCTAATGAAGTTGGCAAGAAAAGATGTCATTTTTATGCATTGCCTACCAGCCAAACGTGGTCAAGAGGTGACATCTGACGTGCTTGATGGTAAAGCGTCTGTTGTTTGGGACGAAGCGGAAAATAGGCTACACAGCCAAAAGGCTCTGCTACTTTATCTGACACGTGCAAAAGGGGATCTTGACTGGTCCTATCTATCTAGCTAGCACACCTTGTACCGATATGCTAGCTACAATCTAAGCTAGGTCTTCTTAATTAGGTCTACTAGTTTAATAGAGCTTAATTAGCTGGGGACCGATCTGGTTGTTGCGCGTATACTAATTTTAAATATAGTAAGCTCGGTGAACTCGCATGGCGAAAATAGTGGTTGGAAAGACTTCTGATATTCCAGAAGGAAAATTAACTCACATTACAGCAGGGGGGAAGGAAGTTTTAGTTGCTAACGTCGGAGGAATTTATTATGCGATGAGCAATGTGTGCAACCATGCTGGTGCAGAACTCCATGAAGGTGAGCTAAATAATAAAGAGTTAACATGCCCTTGGCATGGAGCCAAATGGGATGTCACGACAGGCGAACTTCTCTGGTTCCCGACCAAACTTAAGCCAGAGGAATCGTTCAAAGTTAGTATCGAAAATGGCACTGTGTTTTTAGAGGTATAACAGCCCAGTTAGATTATCCAAATTTGAGCATCAAACTAACGATTTTGGGAAAGTTTCAATGACGTAAACTACAGATTACTTTTGTTACAATTTGTTCAAGGCCAGTACACTAACTCTTTCCAAGGATTGTTTAGCCTGTATGTGAGAACCTAAGAATCCAGGATCTTAAAATGAATATGACAAATGCGATTACTTAAAAGAACCTGCTACGTATCTACTACATCCAGTTTCCTAGGTTTTGACATGATATAAAATCCATGTGCGGATATAATAAGTGCGGCCAATGACATCTTTGTTGCAAATACCAAGTTCCAGGGTGTCTTGGGGTTAGGATATGGCATGTTAATTGAATCTAGTTTTAGTATTCCTTTCATCGCATCATCTGTGATCAATGAACCCCATATGACAAAATTGTATATGAACTCGTATAATGAAATCACAGCTATGGCCAATACCACCAACTGAAGGACCAATTTTAGTGACTCTGGAATATTTCTCACTTTTTCACCACCAAGTTTGGTTACACAGTACCATCCTACCACTGAAACAATCATCAGATAAGTGACAAGTTTGGAAACTCCATGAATAGGAAATTCTGTATTGACGAGAACTTCACCAATGACAACTCTTCCTGTCTTTAGATATTCCCCAATGCTAACATACAACGCATATGCTGTGATTGATGCCATTGCAACTGCGCAAAAATAAAATATTCCGAGAAGCATTTTTCTAGTTCTTCTTTCATCTATTTCCAGACTTGAGTGGCGCATAGTCCTATACGCAATCCTAGTGAGTTACGGTTATAAAAAATTACATGTCTACATAAATCATTAAGTGAATACCTCAAATACTTCAGCAGTATGTGATTCACATAACTTTTACGCTATAGATGCAGGGCTCAGTTGTAGGTGTGTGTCTTTAGTATGCAACTTAGTCTGTCCATCAGAGTGCACACTAGTAAAGCTAAGCCAATTTTGAGATTGGGGAAGAGCCAATGTCTTATTCGACTTTTTTTTACATATCATATGAACTTTTGGATTCGCAACACATCATTTATTCATTATTTCAAAGAGCCGATCGATATCTCTTAACGGGTTGACATTTGCTCGGTCTTACTGATAGAAGTTGACAACACCAGGAGCGTGAAATTAGGGTTTACAAAAATGTAATATAGTATAATAAATCTATCATTTGATTAGGTCAAAAAGGTATGATGAGGCCGAACTGGGATGTATATTTTATGCTTCATTCAGAAGTAGCAAAACTTAGGTCCAACTGTCTAACACGGCATGTTGGAGCTGTGATCGTAAAAGATAACCGACAAATTGCTACTGGATACAATGGAACGCCTTCAGGAATAAAGAATTGTTTTGAGGGTGGCTGTGAAAGGTGTTTGTCAAGAGCTCAAGGAGGGATCAATTCTGGTGAATTTTTAGACCGATGTTTATGTACTCACGCAGAAGCAAATGCAATAATACAGTGTGCTATTTTTGGAAATGCAGGAACTACGAAGGGTGCTACACTATACTCCACGTTCGCACCTTGTCTTGAATGTAGCAAGATGGCGATAAGTGTGGGAGTTAAAAGGATTGTTGCTCTTGCTGATTACTCGGAAGACGCTACTGGCTTGTTGTCCAAGGCCAGTGTCATTCTAGAAAAGCTGGAGCCTGATGCTTTATATCATTGGGTCGAACATATGAGCATGGGGCCTGCCAAATCTGTAAGCGGCAGGAATAGGCCAACCAATGAATGATGGGAAAAATCAGGACTAGCTTACTGTTTAGTGGTACAGAGCCAAGGCACTTCAGCCACAATGACAAATCAAAGTAAGTAAAATGGCTTCTGCAATCCAGCCTTAAATTTATTTAGCATCAATCCAGTCTGGGCAGCCATTTTCTTTATCTAGAAGATGGGAAATGATTCTCTAACTCTTGCACATCTTGGAATTTCCTATTTCGGAACGAACTTTTCTTATTTTATCAAGAACAGAATCAGCATCAGCCGCCTCAGGATTGAGTTCTAAATACATGCTCAACATTTCGAGGGCTTGATGTGGGTTCTTTCTTATGAGAAGGATCATTCCCTTCTCTCTTATTGCATCTGAATAATTGGGGTCTAGAGCAAGTATCATCTCATTGGCTATCTCGACTTTGTCTATGTTACGAAGATCGTAATAATTTGCCTTCAAATTATTTAGCATTCTAATTACTGGCCTACTGTAGCAGTTCCTAAAAATGCCCTACTTAACGCAATATTTCGACTAGGATAGAACTGATCAAGCAACCGCGTTAGATTATAGTTATCCATTATCCTCCCGCCATTGAAAGGGTCGATAACTATTTCATTTCCATCATCATCTAAGATATGTTTAATAAGGAAATGGAATGGGAAATTGACGGCATTCAATTTAAAATTGAGCGTGTGTGCGATACGCATATAGATTATTGATAAGGTGATGGGAATGCCTGTTTGTTCTTCTAAAACAACGTTGAGATAGTTATTTGCTGGATTGTAGTAGTCTCGAAGGTCTAAACTGCCTTTCCTTAAACAAACAGTTGTTTATAGTGGTAATCATTTGGGTGGGCCTTAGCGAGATTAATTCCTTGTTCGATGACTTAATTTCTCTGCCCATGGAGTCAATTATATCCAAATTCCTTGTTATGTCTAAATCTGGGTAGGCTAGGATTCTCGAAAGATGCAAAGAATACTCGGCTAGCTTGCCTACGTCGTTC
The DNA here is from genome assembly GCA_025935105.1 of Nitrososphaeraceae archaeon. Lineage (GTDB taxonomy): Archaea > Thermoproteota > Nitrososphaeria > Nitrososphaerales > Nitrososphaeraceae > Nitrosopolaris. The sequence continues at coordinate 381 of JAICVW010000392.1, read as the reverse complement.
TGCTCAAGATTCCTAATAACAATTTTTCTCCAATCTTCAATCAAAGATTGGAGTTTGGACAACAGTTGATATCAGGCTTTTAACCTACTTATGATTTTGGAGTTGAGAAACATGCCTAAAGGCATCACAATTACACATCTATCAGCTTAGGCGTGAGTTCCAATTGTGTTCCTAATTCTTGTCTGGCTGAATTGAAGACGCTTTAGAGGGCAAAGAGGAGATCAGCTCGTTAACAATGTCCTTGCTTGTTGAGCTGCTTTCCCTGGCTAGTCTATATTTTCGATAACTCTGATCTGCTTGGATAGCTGCAGAAAGTATTGTTCCTTTTGAGTGCTTTGAAGACTCTAAGAACATTTTTGTATCTTTTGGAAGACAATGACC
>JAICVW010000477.1 GCA_025935105.1 Nitrososphaeraceae archaeon | reverse complement strand
CATCGAAATGGGGCATAAAATGGGGCACCTTCCCCCAATTTAAAAGGGCTTGCAATTCTAGTTATACATGTTATGAGTGAAAAAGTGGAAATCCGTAGAGTACAAGCATATAGTGGTGAGAGAAGCTTCACCTTCGTACTGCCAAAGATGTTCGCACAGAAAATGGGAATTGAGAAAGGCGATTTTTTGAAAGTATATCTTGAACACGATAAATTGGTAGTACAAAAAGCTGACTTATAGGTTTCGAGGTAAGAAAGTCATATTGACTGTATATGAAAGGTTGCTCCAAGAAACAAATGTACATGGATTGAGCTCTATTGCCTGTAAGTTCATGCCTAAAATGTATAAGGCAATACTATACGATAAACCCACTATTTCACCAACTGATGCCAGAGAAGTACGAGGTTAGTTAACAGAGGCGATATGTAAAATAAGCAATAGCTCCTTTCATAATAATGTAGACAGTGCACGACAAAAGAATGTCAAAAGTACACCACAAGCTTTGTCGGCACGGTTATGTGGCAAGTACCATTACGCCAGTGCGGAACAAATCAGGTCTCTAGCTATTGATGCATTCAAGGTGAGGGGTGGAAGGGGTATTACTTACTCAGATTTGCTTCTGAGGGGACTTGTTTTGCATAAAAAGCAAGCTCAGGATACACTTAAGTATCATCTAAGGATGGTGACTTTATTCACCTTAGCCGATAAAAGACCTCAGCAATACTATTCTACTGCCATTAAGTCACATGTATTAGAAAAGTTACAAAAGAATACCCCAGTCAACCACATAGGGGTGGCCTTCCCAAACATAGCCATTCAGAAATCACGATCAATTTCTGGCAATCCCCTCGTTAACTGTCTAGAGTATTTAACAACGCAAACAATCGAAAACTACATCCTTCCGTTACTTCCCGGGGCTCCTCTATTAATTCACAACATGCAATTCAAGATAAAGATTAGTACTGAATGTTACACCGAACTAAATCTACCAAGTTACAAGAAAAATCTTGGAAAGTGCCATAACGAAATCATAGGCAACACACATGCTCAGTATGTATTTTACAGTAATGGGACCGTTAATGTAATTACCACTTGCAGTAGGAATCCACACAAACTAGCAACTGAAGAAGACAGAAGCCTCCTCATTGCTTTCTTTGGTCAGCTTAGAGATAGACTCATTACATTTCTCATGGATAGACATGAGCGAATAGTTCCTAGTATAATGGAATGGGAATTGACTGAATGTGATATAAACAGGGACATTAAAGTGAGTGATTTGTTTCATTTTACGGCCTTAAAGATTCTAGTAAAACACTTGGACCATTTGTTCCGGATATATATCAAGGCAATGGGAACAAATACAGTCTGCAGAATAGAAGAAACAAAAAATCCCAGAAAGACTGCAATCGAGGTTATCAACGATATTTTTAATCCAATAGAAAAGCTAGAGAGACGATTTTCAGATGTAGAGACAAAACTATCAGAGATTAATGATAAGCTCGAGAGACTAACAAAAGCTCAAGGATGTAGCGATGAAAAGGATTCGAAGGAGTCTAAAAATTAGTGGCCTCAGACAGTCATGAATGTTCCTCGAACAAGAATCAGACTCCTGTCCCAAAAGTTTCGAATGCCATGTTCGCGAACAACGATATACTAATTGAAATATCGACCCAAATTATCCCATCTCAAAATTTGCATGATCTTGAAGCGAAGATTGACAGGCTCAGAGACATCATTCTTGATTTTTCAAACATAGAAAAACAAACGCATAGAAATGTGAGACAATTACTTTCTGAAATCTTTGAAGATGCAAAAAGATTAAAGATCCACAAAGATGAACTTCGAAGGATGTTGCATGAGGCTTTCAACTCTGGAGGTTCCAGAGCTGCAAAGATTTCGGAGTCGTACCTCAGAAGACTCATGCCGCTCGAATACAAGAACGCCACCAAAATTAGATTAGATTACAGGATAAACATGAAAGAAAAGCAAAGAAATCGAGAACACTTCCGCTCCCTTTAAGTAAAGTACAAACACAGCCTGAACAAACGCAAACGGAAAAAGAGCCAAAAGAAATGAAGCAGCTGAAAAGTGAATGTCTAAGGGAGGATTACAATCCAGGCTTCGAGGACCAAGGCGAAATCTGGACTGCCACAGGGACTGTTGAGTTTCTCGGATTTTTACTAGTGCTTATAATAACTGTCGATAGTAAAGAGAAGAAAATTGTCAAGGTCGAACTTGACCTAAACCACTACATTACTAATGAAAATAATAAGGATGGTAAAGTAGTTTAATCGATAAATCTGTAGTAGATATTCTTAATGTGCTACTTGTAGCACATATATAAATAAGTTTCATAGTGACTGTACTCTGAAGAACCCCGGCTAGTGAGATTATACCGTAAATCCATAGTCAATAAGTCTGTTTTTATGGATAAAAGTGGTGACGCGATTTTTGCATTGTAATAGTTCATCGTAGCCCCTTGAACAGTATTCTCTAGCTCTTCGCTTTGTAATGATGTCTCCATTTTATTATTAAGGCATGGTATTAATAATTATTTATGGCATCTGTGGAGAAGGAAAAGACTCTATCGATACCGTCCACAGCGTTCTACACGTAGAGGCACTCACGCCTTTCACACTAGGATTTTGCTTGAGTTAGGATAATGATGTACTGCGAAGGACGCGCAATACCGGAGCTTTAATCGTTAAAAGGCATTAGACATTCAGCAAATGGGCGCTCATTTCTTATAACTCAACGCTATGCAGAATTTAATCGCCGATAGATGTGAGGTTCCTAGTTCTTGTTCATTTAATACTGGAATAGTATGGAAATGAAAATAGGCTGAACTACAGAGGCAAGTGTCCAATATGGATTGTTGACCAGTTTATTATTGTCTAATCATCTGACGTGGGTGTTGTTTTGCTAGATTTCTTACCAATACTCTTCTTCGACATTCCTTCTTCCTCGATATCATCAGCGCCCTTTTCATTTATGGTAAATTTAGTATCAGAATATGGATGATACGGTGAATCCATCATCTTTGCCAGCCTATTTTCTCCAGATTTTCTTAGGTATATTCTATAAGTTGAGGAGTGTGCTACTACATTACCACCAGCTGCTTTTGTAGGGTCTCCAAAGAAGGTATCCGGAGATGATTGGACTTGGTTCGTAATGACTACTGCAACATTAAATATTTCTGCTAATCTTATAACCTTATGCAGCATACCATTAAGCCTCTGTTGCCTATCGGCCAAGGTACCCCTTCCTGCAAATTCTGCTCTATGTAGAGAAATGATACCATCGATTATTACTAATTTGGCGTTGAAAT
>JAICVW010000577.1 GCA_025935105.1 Nitrososphaeraceae archaeon | reverse complement strand
ATATAATAAGTTCTTGAGTAAACTCCTGGAGATACTGGCCAGAACTTTAGCAATACCTGCCGTTCAGTGTTATTGCTTAGGTTTATTTGTCATACAACTAAAAATAGGGTTTTTGCTATCCTACAGCCTGAGCTAGTCTATTTATACATTTCTGAAGAATTAAATTCGGATACTACCAATGATAGGCGAAAAAAATGGTTTGCTGATGTGTTTCAATTATCGGCTGGTTAAACTAATAAAATCATGAGGCTTCTAACCACAAAAGCTAAAGCTAAGCATCATCCAAGTCTGAATATGAATAAACAAAAGCGAGGACAGACTGACTTGAATTGTTCCGGTTCAGACTTGGAAGGTGAATACCAAATAACTTGTCCCACTAGGGGTAGGGGGAACCGCTTGCTTTGTCGCTTCCGTGAATCTGTATAGAATCCACAAACGCCAGAACCTGATGGTACATTGATAATAGAATAATACAAGTCGATATAGAAGTAGTTTATGTTAAGGATATAGCCATAGATCAAAATGATTTATATTTATTAGAAGTTTCTAAGTCAATAATTTTATTTGTTATGCTCGTAAACTTCTTTATCAGCATTCTACATTTCACTCCCTATGCATATTAATATGAGTGGACCTTTGTGAGTTTTGATTGTCCATTTTGCATGTTCTTAAGGCTACGCCCTGACTTTTTGGAGGGCCATATTTCTATCTAGGTATACCCAGGAAGAACGGGCATCGAAAGTGTTCATTCATCTAACTAAAATGCATCCATACTCAATAGTACGGAGTCTGTATGTTTGGCTTCTGAGATGAGTATGGCGGATCAGGCCATGTGTGGTAGTCGTTCCCTCTCTAGACACACATCTTAGTTCAGAGCAACAAAGCAGTAAATTCCTTTATGTGTTCCATAATATCGAGTTTCTTTTTTAGGTTCTTGCTTGATATCTTGCATACGTGAAGTACTCTATATAAGGAAAGTAACCCTTCTATACAGAATTATGTCAGTGGCTAAAATCGTAGAGATTGTAGGTAGCTCAGAGAAAGGATGGGAAGATGCTGCTCAGGTTGCAGTAACTGAGGCGATGAAAACATTAAGAGGAATACGTGGAATTGAGGTTGTTGATCAAACGGCCCAAGTTGACTCAAAAACAGGTAAGATTACCAGGTACCGGACATGCGTTAAATTGTCGTTTGGTGTCGAAAGTAAATAGCTAAATAAAGACCCTATTTTTTAGAGATTTTGGATGGTTAAAATAGTTTGTTAAAAGGCATATGTTGTATTATCCTATTCTTAATAGAACATGGTAGCAAGAATAATATCTTTACAATGTATGCTATACTGTACGTGTATATAACTAAACAAGTGTGAGTAAATATTAGGTAACTGCAGGCTTTTGGCAAATCCTTATTATTATTAGCAGATTAGCAGGATTGGGAAAAGAGTGCGGTGTTTGATCTTTTCTTTACCTCATTAGCATAACTACTGTCCGGCCACTAAAATTCCCATAAGGCCGTGTAGTTACGGGAACAATATCTTCCTGTGCCTATTGTGAGATAGTACTCTTCTATGCCTAATGCCTTTCTTGTCTTATTAAGCATGTCTTTCGACTATGCTAATCAGATTCTTACCTGAAATTGGTTTTTCTATGAATTCGTCGACTCTGCTGTCATGCCTGCTCTACTTGCCTTAAGACAGGCAAAAGAAGCAGAAAGAGGAGGTCTGGTCCGATTTGATATACAGGTATAATAATCCTAGGTTCGGACGTTACGGAGGTTACTTACCTACTCTAATGGGTTGGGGACATTAAATTCATTTGATTTTTCAACATGTTACCCATCTCTCAGTTTGTCATCTGTGCTAACCTCTCAAGATTCCCTATGAGGTTACTAGAGCCGATTTTTCGATTTGTGATAGAGAACGCCAAACTCAAGATATTATTGTAAACTAAAAACAATCCTGCGTCATCTAGTAGTTAATGATTGGTATCTTCATTGCATATCATGACATACCGGTTAGCAAATAATGTCCAAAATTTGACTAATGAGCATTATATTGTAAACGGGAAAAGCTATCTGTTACATCCCATCATTAGATTTGTTTGATTCAGAATTTATTCAGAATTTATTCAGAATTTAATTTCAGTTTAACATGTATTGATATCTAACAGTATCAACTGGGTTTACTTCGTCTAGTCTTTCTGCTAGTTTAATTTGTAAGATATGGTTGATACTATTGGCTCAACAGTATTTTTGGTAGTTGACTTCAATTAGAAAGTTTATAAGCCGATTCTCTAAGATATGGTCAAAACAGTTAACCTTAATCACTTAAAATCATTGTTATGTAACTACATTGGGGTATTTTACCACGCATAAAACATGGCTAGGCTGTCAGCAAAGAAAGAGACAGAAAAGATAACAAAGATAACAACATCTTCTGTAGCTGAAGACGATAATGTGACGTATAGCAAATCTCCTTCCACACCTACTTATTCAAAGGTTACCTCTCAAGAGCAATATCACTCAAGTAACAAAGCGATAGATGAAACTAAAGAGATTATCAGAAGAAGCATAGAGGAAGCAAGACAACAAATTCCTAGGAATACACAGGCAGTAAATGATTATCAGGAGCAATCTCTACGAGCATCAAAGGAAATTACAGATAGTTACCTAGATTCTCAAAAAGAGATTATAAACT
>JAICVW010000630.1 GCA_025935105.1 Nitrososphaeraceae archaeon | reverse complement strand
TGTGTGTCTGGATTATTTACGATCCAATCTAAAGTGCTAACAAGTCGCATTGATAATAAATTAATGTCAAACCTCAGCCGTCTAGTCTGATTATCAATTTTCTCTTCACTTATTGTTAGAAGGTCAAAAAGCAACGTTGCAAGGCCATCTCTATTCAGCTTTTCGGCGACAGATTGATTTCTTGGACTAAGTCTGCCGCTGCCGCTTCCGTGGACAAAAACTACTAAACCTCCTGAATTTTGAGGAATATGCAAGTCGCCTTCGAGGAAGATAGCTTCATGTGTAATTTCACTATGTCCTTTAATGGGAATTTTAGCTAGCATACACTACAGTTCGATACTGATCTATAAACATATTAGCGTCAACAGGTAAGTAATTAGTCGGTACACGATCGAATAATGAAAACCTTTTCAGTCACACTATTGGTTCAAATTGAGCTTAGTAGCGTATTGATTGAACATGAACCTTCAGTTCATTATGAAGGTTTCTGGGTGTGACGAGTCAAATTTTTAGGCCGATATTATTAATAGCACATCCACTGGCTACCATAATTTCATACAATTATCACTTATTTTTGGTCATAACAGGTTTGCCAAATGCTACTTGAAGTTACTTCTACTTATAGAAAGAGCAGCTCAACATCACATTTCAGTCATAATCAGAAAGCATCTAGAAGAAAATCGTGTTAACTTGTCTTTACGTTGCCTGATTGTCAACAGGCAAAGCTGAGTCTATTAGCATTATGTCGCCGATCCTAAGTTCATGGACACAAAGCTCTCCCCCATATATGGCGATATAACGCATATACACTAATATGACTTAAATTTTTGATCTTACTGCTATACTGAATTCAACTATCTTCGCTGAGCTAATTTTTTGTTGAATGCCTTAACCCATTCCATTTTGATTTGCAATGTGATCAATTATGTGTGAACAGATCAAGTGTTGAACCTAAAGTTTAAATTCAAAACTAGTTCACGAGGGCTTTTTGCCTACAATACTACCGGCTTGAATCATTGAGTTTGGTTGAATATGCCTACCTGGAAGTATTATAACCGAAGCTCCGATTGTGCAATTATTGCCTATTACCGCACCAAAGTGATCTGTGCCTGTATCTACAAGACCTCGATCTATTTGATATCTTACATTCTTTCGATCAAGTAACACATTCGCTGTACCAGAATATCCACCTAACCAAACATTTCTACCAATAATGCTGTCCAATATTACATTTTGGTGAGCGATTCGGTCATGACCCTCAAAATAGGTCTTTGCAACCTCACAATTGAATCCTATTCTTGTATTGATTCCTAACATGGACTTTCTAACAAGGGAGCTCATCCCGATGAAACTACCACTTCCAATATAGAGAGGACCTATGATCTTACAAAAGTCATCTATTATGACATCATCCTCTACTATGCAGGGTCCTGTAATTATACTTGATTTGGCGATCGTTGCCATAGGAGAAATCACAGTGTGGGTTATTTCGTTATGTAAGACATTCTGAACCGCTTTTAGAAAGTCCCAAGGATATGTAAGGACGTCAACGACGAGGTTGCCAACGCCAGTATTGCAGTTGTCATCTTTCGAAAAAGATGCATAATGGATTATCGAATTTATTGGTACTTCAAAACTACCATGTCTACTTACATTAATTTTCGCAAGTTGTCGATCGATATCTAGAGGTACATCAACTGTTAAGGAATTCTCATAGCCAGAATTATCGCAGAATTCTTTTAAATTTATTGTAGGGAAATAGTCTTGAATTAATCTCGAAGCATCTGAAAACTCATCGGGTAAACAAATTGTATCTATGTTCATAAATCTTTGAGCCAGCATTATATTTCTAACAATTATAGGGTATCCAAATAATTTGAGGGAAGAAGCAGGACATTCCTTATTTTCTATAAGCGGATATAAGTGGTGTTGGGCGTTTCTAAAGGTTAATTCCAATTTTCAGTATTTATAAACACTGTCCGCTCCTTTTTCTTGATTTAGATTAGGATTTCTAATATTGTTTGGGCTAAAATTTGCTATTGGTCTTCTTCTATTACTTATGAAGTAAAGGAGGAGATTATATTTATTTTATAGACAAAGTAGTGACAATGTAGTCACAATAACTTAATAATTAAACTGTTTTAGAATATTCACGTGGATATTTTAAATATGAAGGCGAATTTTGCTTTATTGGCAGGAGATAAGCTTTCACACCAGTAAATCATCAACAAAGGCATCTTATAGTAGATAATATTTCAGTTCTCGTTGGTACGTGATAAAGAGCTTGTAGGTATCTCCATTCTATTGATCAATACCGCTATACCACCTGAATATACTATCAATGTTCATAATATGATAGCCGAAGATGATTATAAAGAAAATACATCTTCCGCCTTT
>JAICVW010000348.1 GCA_025935105.1 Nitrososphaeraceae archaeon | reverse complement strand
CTGTTGACAAGGGATTCAACCAAAGTTGTACCAGAACCCATAAAGGGATCACAAACAAGATCTTGCATCTCACTGTTTTCTAGTATTAACCTAGACACCAATTGCGGTATGAATTTGGCGGGATACCTGTGATAGCTATGAGTGATATATGAGGTCTGCCGTCTATCTATTCCTTCAAATGACCAGGATTCATCTATGCTGCCTGGAAAGCTTGACAAGTGGGGGAGTTTAACTGCCAGTGAAATAAAAGTATAGTCGCAATGTTGTACTTTTCTATGCTGCTCCACAAACGTGTGGGCTTCACGAATGTGATGAAAAGATGTTCGGCATCAATCACCGAACTCGCAGTTATTAGTTCCTATGAAGATCAATGCGGTCACAAGGCATAAACAAATTTTAGCCATCTTAACTAATTTCTTTTAGAGGCCTCAGTTATTTTGGCATTAGATTTTCTAATTACTTGTTCACTGCGTTTCAAGTCCGTAATCACTTTGGCATAAAATAAAGCGCTGACTACAATACCTGCTGCAACAGAAGGCCCTACGACTTCAGCATAACTTACGGGCAACGAAGGAAGAGTCACCTTGTTAGCGTTATTAGCAGCCGCGTTGTTGCTTCCTGGTTGCCCGCTAGACAAAACCGAGAGGGAGGGTTTCACTGTAATTGTGATTTGTCCTAGCGTAGCAGCTCGTTGTTCGGCCATCCAAATATTTCCATCAGAGTCAGATGTGATCCACTGGACAAAAGGCGACGAATCAGGAATATTGACTTCAGTGTGTTCCCCCGTAGCGGGATCTATTACAGCTATTTTATTAATGACATGTTCCGCGACCCATAGGTTACGATTATTATCTAGTGCCATTCCAAAGGGCAATCCTGCAGGATTGAGAGGTGGTAGCTTACTGAAGGTCTTGAGTATCGGATTAAATATAGATACCGTGTGGCCTTCGTGTTCAGATATGTATATGTTACCTGTGTAGCGGTCTGCGAGGAGCGCAGTAGGGCTCTGAAGAGTAGTGTTTGTACCAGCTCTTGGAGCATATTCAGTAACCAGATAGTTCTTTGTAGGGTCAATATTAGCCAATTTCCCTGTTCCAGATTCTGCAACCCAAATTTGACCTGATTGATCTGAAATAATTCCAAGCGGCGTGGCATTCTGACTTAGAAGTTTGATTGGGGTGGAAAAGGTTGTTTGATGGATATTGAACCTCAAGATTTCATTGGCCGTAGCAGAAGAAACCCAAACATTGTTTGAGCTAGGGTCTATTGCTATGCCTGAAGGTATTCCGGAACCAGGTATTTTGAACAACTGAGCAGAACCGGTGGAGGGGTTAAAACGACCCAAGTCCTTGTTCAAAGGGTCAATAAACCAAATATCGTTATTCGTAGGGTCTAGCGCCATTAATGTAACGATGTTAACACCGGAAATCTTATGCTCAGTGTATGCATGAGTATTAAGATTGAACTCAAAAATTCTACTACTGTTTAAATTACTATCCCCTGTCCATATCACATTTCTGCTTTTATCGTACAGAGCAAAAAGGGGCTGAGCATTATTTACAGGCATCTTGTAGTCTTTGATGCTGAAAGTAAAACCACTTAATTTGGGTTTGACGAATAAATAATACTCTGTAACTATGTCTGGAGCGTTGGCCTTTGCAGGGGTTGCCTCAACCTGTAGGTCCCACGGTCCTGCGAGTCCGAATGCAGCATTAACAGAAAATACTCCCTTTGAGACTTTGTTCATCTCGACTGTGATGGGTCCAATTCCCTTTTCGGTTTGGGTATATCTCAGCTGAACAGACTTTACGTCAATATGGTTTCCATTAAAGTCAGAATAAGATACCTGAAACTTATTGTTTCCGGGTGTATAAGGATTAATTGAAATACCTACTTTCTGGTTATTTTCAACATAACTTGTTGTAGTATAGCCTTGCTGTTGCGCGGCTGCAATCCCATTTGCAAAGTTCAATCCTGGAATACTCTGTTGCTGCTGGACCTGTAGTATCTGAGTTTGAAATTGACTTGCCGGCTGCCCGGTATTGACCATGACTGCTACTGCAGCCAACAAAGCAATTCCTACAAATGCTTCTGCTTTAGTACTCTTTCCAAATTTTGAAACAAGTTTGTCGAAGGCATTAAGATGAGGATTGCTGCTATTCTTGCCTATGTTCGCAGATCCCCCGCCACCGGTAGGCGCCAAAGCTACTATCTTGAGGCTATCTCTGTGAATAATAAACTGGTTGTATGCTCCAATTCCTATCATGATCGCTGCTAGAACTAGCTTTGCTATCAACGCGTCTCCGTACAATGATGAAAGCGTCAATGCGAGGTCGGGTTCTATGAGAAAGAGTAGGAACGGCCCAGTGATTACGATAACTCCTAGAATTATTATAGGAATTGTTGAAAACCTTGGGATGAATAACGATAACAATGATGCCTTGATATACTCATTCGTTTGCGCTTGCTTAATAATAGGAACTAGTACAAAGGCTAAATAGATTATACCTCCGATCCACAATGAGGCTGCTATGTTATGTATAAAGTCCATCAGCATAGGTATCTGTGGGGGATTTAATGATGCGCCGTGGCCAATGAGAGTAGTAGTGAATAAGGCTATCAGTCCTACACCAAGCAATCCGTAGAAAATGGGCTTCTGTACATTGGATCTTTTCTGCCGCTTACTTCGAAGTAAAATAACAGACAAGCCTAGTAGAACAAATGATGTAGCTAGCCTGAAGGTCCAAACTGAGCCAAACTTTGTTTTAATAGCATCTCCTATTCCTACACCTAGTGCAGTGGCTTCTGCATAGATCATTCCAAAATCTGATACAACGAGTATAACACCGCCAATCAGCATTAGAACTGCAATTCTTCTGTCAACTTTTCTGCGTATTTCACTTAACGCATTCTCAAATAAATTCATCTTTGTAACTGGTTTCCATATCCATAGACTTGCAAAAGCTCCTCCCACGATGATGACCTGACCGACAAGTGTTGGAAATCTAGCAACTGCCTCCGGAATATACAAAAGAGAAGATAGAGAAGTACTCGCGTTTGGAGTACTACTTGGAAGAGCAGCATGGCCTACTCCGAATACAAAAGCATCTTCTGTTACATGGCCATCCGTCTCATCTAGCATCTTTGTTGAAACGGTATATACACCGTCTTTAAGTCCAGCTAAAAGTGAGACACTTAGAGTAGTTTTATCGCCACCGACATAATGAGTATCTTTTTTATCAATCTCTTTTCCAGTGGAATCGACAACCTTTACTAAGCTGTAGCGGATGTCAACAGGATCGCTGGTATGCACGCTTACTTGAGATGGTCCTTTGGGTAATGATTGAGAGGGGGACGGATCACTTCCTATTACGAACGCATGAGCATAAACATGGGGTATAGCTGAAACCAGTAAAGAAGAAAGACAGATTGAGACTGCAATGATTACATTAGATATGTAACGACGATAAAGGCTAACTCTCCAACTAGCTCTTTTAAGCAACTGCGCTCAGGTACTTATGAGGCACATAATATAAGATTCTTTCTACTTTACTAGAGCAAGTATCGAACAATCTGTAAAGCTTCTTTTGTTTATTTATGCTTCGGCTCTGATATAACCGGTGTTAATTTATGCTAAACTAAAATTGTGTTATTTCGAATGTTACACCATAAATGTTAATAATCAGAATAGTATATTGTCACAGGAGCTATGTTTCGCATAAAAATCAGTTCATCTATTACAACGGTTCTTTGTTTCTTGGTTGTATTGTGTTTGCTTTCTTATAACACTTTTGTCAAAGAGGCTTCGGCTCACATAATAAAACATTTTGGGAATATACAAATCCAGGTCGGCTGGGTTACTGAGCCACCCTTTACCGGGCAACTCAATAACGCATTAGTTGGGATTAACCAGACAAGTGGGAAAACTCAGACACCAATAATTAATGCCTTAGCCAACATGAATATACAAGCAAAGTACGGTAGTGTTACTAAAACTCTTGATTTCCTACCCTCACCTACACAGGACGGGGTATATTTAGGCCAACTGATTCCAACTAGGGTGGGAGCCTATTATCTAGTCCTTAATGGGACAATACAAGGGCAGAAGATTAACTCTCAGATCCCTCTCGATCTTGTGGACAGCAGCCAGAAGTTGG
>JAICVW010000043.1 GCA_025935105.1 Nitrososphaeraceae archaeon | reverse complement strand
CTATGATGGCCTGTCTTACACGACCACCCTCTTGCACATTCTTCACATTGTCGGCCCATTTTTGCATCTCAGCAATCCGATCAATCTGTATTCTACCAAAATCCTTTTCTTGAATACTCCTGTCACCAATAAGTCGGACATAAACAAAATCTGTCGTGACAACAGGAGGTGTCTGTCAATTGATTCCAAACCAAACAGATGTTGTTATTCGCAAAGAAACTGTATGCCAAATCTTGAAACCAAGATCTATGTCGTACTTCGACTGCGTATCTGAATCGATTGTCTAATTCCGGGACCAAATCCCGTAGTCGCTCCAGGCCCTCATGTATCTGAATGGATGGAGGCAATTGTATCAAAAGGGCCAATGTTTTATTCTCCAAAGGAACCATTGCATCAAAGAATCGCTCTAATTCGTCATCAACTTCTTTCAATCTCGTATCATGCGTTATTACCTTGGGGAATTTAGCGGTGAATTTTAAGTTCTTGGGCGTTTTCATGGCCCAATTTTTGACCATCTGTAAACTAGGGGTTCTATAGAACGAAGAATCGATTTCTACATAATCAAATACATGAGAATAATAGTTTAACCAACGATAATTCTCAGTACCAGAGGGATAGAATGGGCCTTCCCAAGAGGTGTAGCTCCAACCTGAGCATCCAGTGTGATATTTCAATATGATTGGTTACTTTGTATAATATTTACAAAGCATTTTAAATAATGGTTAGATTTATTAGGATCTATGTTTGGGAACATGTATGAAACTTTATTAGATCCTCTTATGTTTATTTTGTACCACAACCCGAGTTGGCGCGGTCCACTCATAGAAAATGTTTCATACTGAAAAACCGCGCCAATATTCATTCCTCTACCACATGAAGATACTAGACGCTACAATATGGAAAAGGAGTTAAATTTTAAAAATGGTGGAGTATTATTTTATGGTCAACCGTTGGCACGTTAGCGTTCGACATTAAGGATAATCCGGTTTAGCGCGCCGAACATGTTTATGCTATGGGAAATCCATCTACCTATATCGTCTCTATGTTCCTGTCCTTCAATCTCTTCTTTTGATTTTGACTTTGATTTTGATAATCCTCGTTTAAACAATATATTTAATGGCCCTGCGCCTGGAATGGCTATAGCAGGGCCTTTGTGATGAGAAGGGTTGAATCCAATATTCATTGTAGAGTAGAGCAAATAGGCTTATCTGATAGCGCGTTGGTAGTAGTAGGCTCGTGTAAATAGATCTAATTGCAGTACATATACTGGTTAACATAAGTTCGTCAACTTTTTTAGGTCATATCGCCCTGTATGGATGCCCAACTGATTAATACGTAATTATGTTAGTCAGTATAGATACCAGGAGAATTTGATAAATGGTCGTGTGCTCTCTGCTGTCTAGAAATGATTATTCCTATAACATTTGCATTGGAACGAAACGAATCGCAGTCCCAACAAATTGGCCCCAGGCATGGCACCTGGAACCAGTGATTGGTGTTGAAGTCGTCTAATCAAGATATGCCGGAGTAAATATGCTTTTCCCATATTCATTATTTAGATCCATAATTTCACAATGTATTCATATTTTAATAATAAGAATATTGAATTCAAATATAGATCAAATGCTGTCATTATTCTATAGCCAAAAGGAATATGTTCTACAGATATGACGTAAAGATAGAAGCAAGCATACATCAGTGGTGATTGACCGGAAACCCTGCCAGTAGAGGGGCTCATATCAAGATGACGCTGTAGGGCCACACCGTCAACCATCCACTCATGTCATTAGTATTACCACCATTCAAAGCAATACCTCCCCCATTCGCATCGCTACCTGGTCCCACTGCTACACCACCATTTTGTCCATTTGCACCGTTGGCCTCACTTCCTAGCCCTAATGCTAGACCTCCGTTTCCACCGTTTCCACTATTGGTGCCGTCCTCACCATTAGCAACACCACCTTTTAAAGCTACACCACCGTTGCCGCCATTACCGAAGACCTGTCCGCCATTACCGCCATTAGCATTACCACGATCAATGACGGTTCCTCCATTACCGCCATTACCACACGGCCCAGCACCATTGACACTATTGAAATCACCTCCGTTTCCTCCATTGGCACTGCCGCATCCATGTATCACGCCACCATTTCCACCATCACCGGTAGCTGTGTGCTCACCATTGAAAGTATTGAAGCTACCACCATTTCCCCCATTAGCTATTGCATTGCCACATACGACATTAGTGCCATATATGTTACCACCACTGCCCCCATTACCGTTGGCCGACAGCAAAAAGTTGAAGTCATTTCCGGTCCCGCCTGTGCCTCCAATCGCGGAGCAGCCTGGAATACAACTGGCTCCTCTCCCCCGGCGAATATCCTGCCTCCCTCTCCACCATTACCGTTATGTGATCCACCACTATTATCCTGGTTTTGATTACCACCATTTCCTCCCGTAGAGGTGCAGCCAACAAAACCACAATCACCACTTGTGAAGCCCCCGTTTCCCCCATTGCCGTTAAAAGATTCATCCTTATTAAAATTTAGAGAACCTCCAGTCCCACCCTGAACACTACAACGTTGAGCTTGAAATCCGGTGCATTCGTTAGTTCCATTCTTTTCATTCTAGAGTGCTTTAGGCACGACTCTGTAGAGAGGATTATTGTGATGTATACTTGTGTAAATGTATTCCAGCATTCATTTTCATTCCCTTCTTTGCTAGATGAGTCATTCACTTGACGTTCATTTGTGTTGGTCAACTATTATATTTAGTTGGTCAACTCTACGAATAGTGGATATTATTGGTCAAGTTAGCGGAGCAGATGAGTCGCATGACCTCAAACCACTTGAAAAGAAGGCCAAAAAGCACGGGTATGCTAGAACAAAGGAGCGGAATATAGTAGCAGTCAAGGCAAAGAAGAATCACCCTCAGTTTACCTATAATAGGACATACGTTAACATGCAGCCTGGAAAATGTCTTGAGTATAATCTAAATGACGACACCTCGTTGCTAACTAGAGACGAGCGTTTTCAGGACTTTATGGATAGGCCGTATGCGGTCATTCCTACTACTACCAAACGAGAAGCAAAAGGAGGTGGAGAGAAATCTTATCTCTTGATATCTCCAAAATGGACTGATTTCAGAGCAGGATGGTTAGAATCACAGACAGAGACCTACAACATTTTCAGAATAGATACCTATGCTGCTTGGTCAGGATTGGTACCTGAAGAGATTAAACAAGATCTGGATTTGACTCCTAGATATTCTTCTATCAAAATATTGCATAATGGTGACTATCTTGTGGGTAATGATATCGAGATCGAGAATGCATGGGAAAGATACAGAGACTATCTATTGAGAAAGGAAAAGAACATAGGAATACGTATTAAATCAAGTGCTTCTGCCAGATTCAATCTTGCTTCTAATTTAATACCTGATGGTGTTATTCCCTGGACATCAAGGACAGTTAAACAATCATGGAGATGGTCCTCAAATATTAGTCTACGACCATATCAAAGAGAGGCGATGGATTTCTTCGTATCACATGGAACTATGACACTTGGTGCTGGCAAAACGCTATTTGGAGTACAGGCTATTTCATGTGTATCGGATAGAACTCTTGTAGTAGTACCATCTGTTTCGCATATTGCAGTATGGCAAAAATATATTGAGGAACATCTTATCAAGAATCCTGATTCTAGTGTTGATGCAAAGCCTAGGATGGTGTTATTATACGGAGGTTCTAGAAAAGAGAACCTCAAATATGCTGATATTGTGATATCAACTTACGAAAGTGCGTTAACATATCTTACTACGAACGAGCGATTCAAGCTTCTTGTCTTTGACGAATGCCATCATTTCCCAGCTAATACGTATTCGAGGCTGGCTTTTTTGGACGCAGACTATAGACTAGGGCTCTCAGGCAGTCCTTATAGAGAGGATGGTCGTTCTGAGTTGATTTATGTACTTTCGGGCAACCCTTATGGCAGCGACTGGGATAGGCTGTTTGAAGAAGGATGGGTTAGAAGGCCCGAGATAATATTGCATGTTTCATCAGCAAAAATCACATTACTTCAGTCATTGCTTCAATCCTTGAAAGGTAACACCGTCGTATTCAGTGACAGTTTAGCCCTGGGCGAAGAAGCCTCTAGGATCACTGGACTTCCGTTCATATTTGGAGAACATACGCTGAAGGAAAGAATAGAGGCCCTTAACAGACAGAAGAGATTCATTTGCAGTAGGATATTTGATGAAGGAATGGATATGCCAGATATAAAAAATATCATTGAACTTGATTTTCTCGGTGGCTCAAGAAGACAACAGCTTCAAAGGGTAGGTAGACTTATGCACTCGCTTATCGATGGAATAGAGTACCATCTTCTTATGTCATCAGAAGAGCTACAAAAGTATGAAAAAAGATTGTATGGACTATATTCTAGGCAGTTTAAAATCAAGGTAGTGAAGGAATAGATAAAAAGACAGATAGATGCATTAACTACAAGCAGGTTAATAGAATATCGGCTTTATTCTTATAATCATTATATCAAAATGTCCGAAACAGACAACAGCAAGGCGGTAAGGCATAATCCAGAGGCCCCTGCCTTTCTATTGCTTCACTTCTTAAAAGATTGTAGGAGCATCACTTACACTGCTCCTCAAAAAGGATTCGCGCGCCTCCATCAATTTGAAATATCAACAACTGTGGGTACTCCAGAAACAGAGTCAGGAGTATAATTGGATATAAAAACAATGAAAAACACTAGACCAAGTATTAGTAACGAAATGGGAAACCAAAGTCTTCGGATTATGGATTTAGACAACAACGCCTTTCGCGTACTTCTATTTCTTTACTTTCTATTTCTCTCTTTGTTCTTCGCGCAATATTTTCAAATAATAGTCGTCGGCCGCAGATTCACATGCATTTGGAAGCGTATTTATTTCTTCGATGCTGCTTAAATCTTAAAAGAAATTATTTAACTTGTTGCATTCTACTGTGTTCATTCTGATATGGGCGATTCCGACTGATGGTAAATACAATTGATATCGATTGGACAGATGAGGATCTGTATCTCATGAGAGAGGCGTTTGAGACCAAAATAAAAGAACTGGGTAAACATCTATTGGACTCCAGAACCGATACTGAAGAAAGAGAATTAGTCGTGCATAAGTACAATAAGTATATTGAATTTTATCGACTGTTTGGTGGCAAGGATCCTATAGGCTAGTATGGGCTTTATTCGACGAGTACAAGTGTTAGCAAGGGCGGTCAAATCACGTCATCAAATGCGCTTCAATTGATGAATTCAGCACAAGCAATCCAGATGCTTTAGGTTGTTAAAATCTCTATATGCATATGTCAAATGTCCATACGTCAAAAATGGTACATCTTCTACGTCATCCCAATCAGGTGACGCCACTTTTGACGACTATTTGACGAATCTTTTTATAATCTTCTATAACACTCCTCTATACGATGCCATCAGCGATCAAGAACGAGGTCAAAACAAATCTGGTTAAACAATGGCTAAACAGGGATGCCAGGGACAAAATCGCCGCTGATAATCAAATCGGCACAGGGACTGTAACAGGGATAATCCGTGGATTCAAAAAAGGAGTCGATGCTTTGAAATACGAATCGGTTAGGGAATTATCGATTTCGTGCAAGAAACAAGGAATCAATTTAGGCGCGCTTGCTTCCTCTATTAGGCTAAATAATTATATTCAAAAATTGGGCGTGAATCAGGAACAAATTGAATCGTTCATTGCGATCGTAGCTAATTTTCCTGAACCCGAAAAGCTCATTGATGTCACGAATCAAATCGCGCAAATATCAATGTCTGAATCAATTCGACTCGATATGCTCGCAGATCATATTAAACGACAACAAGAAGAAAAACAAAGACTTGAAGAGAAAATCAAACAAAGGCGCACAATTTTAGAGAGCACAAATATTGACATCCAAACACTAAATGAATACAAGAAATTAAAAGAGGGATTAAGCGTCCACGGCCTCTCTATAGAAGACCTCCGTATCCTTTTATCTATTCTGAAGACAATTGGACAAATAGGATATGAACCCCAAAAAATAGTCAGGGAATTATCACGGATAAAATCGCTGAGACAAACGGAGAGACAATTGAACAGTAGCTGCAAAGCATTGGAGCGCCTGATTGCTCGATACAGGGAGGTGTTACCATGGTATGAAGAAATTGTTCGCCTTGGAATTCGTAGTGAGGAGCTTTTAACATATTACATAGCCGTTTGCGAGAAGGCTGAAATGCATAATATCTCAAGGGAAAGCGCTGCATACCGCATGATTGAAGAAATCCGAAATTATGACAAATTGGGTGGAATGAAAAAGTAATTGAACGACATATCAATGCAAATATTTATGATGAACCAAATTTCAGCGCACCAAAATAAAGCAATCACAACAGTGCTCCTGCTACAAGCCTGTGGTATAACAGAGAATGAAATAATAAACGGATTTAAATTTCTTGATAACGCGCGCCCTCGATCGGCGGCAACAGCCCAAATGTAATTCATAGCGTAGCATATTTACTATAAATCTTTTTTCCGAAATTTTCAAAAGATAATAGAAATTACATTGTGAATGTTACTTGTTGAAACAGGACACACAGATTACAAATTGAAACAAGCGACCTGTCTCAAATACTAGCCATGCATAACAGGGGTTATTCCTCTTACATAAGCCGCTTCTAAAAAACACCAGATAGGATCAAGTTGCATGATTCTGTCGCAATAATTTTGTCCTTCTATAGGTTTTTAGGAATTACTATAACAATGCTCCAGCAAATAGCAATAGCGGTATCGAAATGAAAAGAGAATTTCTATAAAACAAAAGATCTGTAGTCTCAGAAGTCAAATACACGCTGTTTCCGCGGTAACCAATATGACAATACTTGTCCATAATATTCTCTTGAAATTTCGTTGTCGAGTCTAGTCATTTTCCTTACTTCTTTAGCGCAATTCTTGAACGTTATTAATAATGTTGCAGCAAAGCATTTGGAGTCTTGTTCTAAGATGCTATCCATTCAATAGCAACTATGTTATACAATCCACCGATATGAGAAGAAGAAATTATTACCTCGCGCATATTTTCTGGACCATACTCAGGGGTGTATGAGGAGTATGTGAAATGGGATTATACATTGTTTATGAAGCCGACATCATATTTTAGAAGCCAACTGAGCCAGGGCATCTTCTTCGCCCTGAGCAATTAATTCCCTAATAGTTGTTTTTGAGAAATCAAATATCTTTAGACCACTTGCATCTTGGAATGAACCCATCTCTATTCTCTTAATCTCGTCAACCTTAAATCTTCCCTTTAGTAGTTCTTGTCTCTTTCTGAGGCTGCCATCCCGATGTTTCGATAGTGCAGGCTCTGCAAGGAATTTATGTACCTCGTCTTTATGGCCATTTTCCTCTGCAAGTGGGCGAAGTTTTTCAATGATATCCAAATAATCTGTAACCATTTCTGCAGTTTTCTCTACATAAGATGTCTTATCATCGAATAAAAGGTCCCACATTCTGCTCCAAACAAAATTATTGTCTGGAGTAACTGGAAGATCTCGTACAGCTCGAGGCCAGTGGCCGATAATGTATACTTCAGCCAGGTCTGGGACTAAATTTCCTTGGTTAAGATACCAGTCGCGATGACTTTGAATTAAGCCTCTCAAAGGTGTGTTGCTTGCAAATGCACCATCCCAGTACATGTGAGGAGCCGAATCTATATCTTCTAATACTGCAAAGTTAAGGTTTGCAGGTATTGCAGCGCCTGCCATTACATGCTCCTTTGTCAATCCATCAGGATATCTTATTTTGATCTCTTGGTTGTTTTCCTTCATCTTTTTGCCGTTTGTGTTAGAAGGATTTGAGGTAATTGGGTAACAAGATTCATTAGAATAGCTGTCAAATATTACTCCATCTCCAGTCTTCACATCGATAGCTGTAGTCAATAACCGGGGATCTTTTTTGGGATCTGTTTTTATTGGAAAGAGCTTGAAACCACGTAGGTGGTTGTAGTTTTCCAACATATTGCCAAGTGCTGACCAGTCACCACGTTGAAGAAAGTTATACAGAGGATTGAGAAATCTTTCGTCAAATTTAGTTGAAGATGAAAAAATACCTGGAATTCCGAATAGCCAAAATTGCAAAGATGAATAGTATCTTCTTGCTGCTTCGCTTGCAGCTATTTCGCCCGTAGCAAGATTAGACCAGTACTGCCACCACTCGGAAAAACCTTGGATATTGTCCACAAATGAGTCAATCGCAATCTGCTTAGTCCAAAACTCCTCTAGTTTGTTAACTGCCTTAGTCCAAGATCTATTTTCTACAAACTCTTGTACCAGAATTGCGCGCTATTTGCCACCGATTTTCTCAATCACCATAGCTCTTAGTTTCTCTACCTGATACTCTGCAATTAACAATATCCAACTATATTGTCTAGTTCTAAGTCTCTTTTCCTATGTCCTTCATTTTTTATAAGCCAGCCTTTGAGATGGACTAGTACGCATTTTCTATGTATAGTTTGTTTCTATTAAACTAGATATAGATATTGGCTTGGCACATGCTATGACCAGGAGATTACATTATTTTCAAACTTTGATCTCTACCGATTCTGGCTTGGAACAAATTGTGATAGATCCGAGCGGAAAGAAGTCAACCATGTTTATATCATGGAATTGTGATACTGACATGCTTATACATTTGCAATTTAAAATCTAAAAGATCTAACAGTCACCACTTGTAATGCCAAGTATTTTATGATATAGTGTTTAAAATTAATTATGAGCGATAGCAATGACATCAAACAACCATCATCGTCATCAGAGTCCATCCATACAAAAATTGAGGGTCTGCTGGTATCCGATGGCAAAACTACTGTAAGACCAGTTTTAAATGAAACAATAAGAAAACGTTATGTGAATTCAAAACTGGTTTATCCAGTACTAATAGCAGGATTTTCAGGTCCCGGGATGATAGGATCTATTTGCACCAACTACATTATTGAGCAGTTACACATGCACCAAATATCATATGTTGATTCTAAATTCATCCTGCCTGCTGTCATTTATATTGGTGGAAATTTGAGGCATCCATTCCGTATTTATGCAAATGATATTGGGAATGTATGTGTCATGGTATGCGAAGTCCCAATAATAAATCTGGGTGTATACTCGGTACTGAATACCGTTGTAAAATGGGCCAAGAATATTGGAGTAAAGGAAATCATAGTTTTAGAGGGAGTTTCTGGAGGAGTAGAAGATCAAGATATTGTTTTAAAAACAAATAGAAGTGCTATGATTTTATCTGATAATGCAGGTACTGAAGATAATAAATTCTTGCAGCCTTTGAATAACGAGGATAACGCTCACATCAAATCATATAAGAGGGCTTTTATAACTGGAATCTCCGGTGGGCTATTAGCAGCCTGTTTATCAAATGGGATTGCTTGCAGAGGTCTAGTTATACCCTCCTCAGTCAACATACCAGATCCAGAAGGAGCAGCTATACTTTTGGAATCTGTAAATAGACTTGGTAATGAATCAATAAAAATAAACGTAGAGCCTCTCAGGAAATGGGGTACGAACTTAAAAAAGGAATTAGGAGAAATGAGCACCGCCATACAAAGACAGCAGCCTATAGACGAGAAACAGCAAGGCATGTATACTTGATCGTATGCTTTTGTGCGTTTTTGTACTTATTACAACTTTAACTCATTGATAAAACTGCACAATTTAATCATTGTATGAAAATGGAGTTGTAAAGGAACGATGTCATATGATCAACTTAGCTTAATAAGCACTATCTGTAAGGAACTGGTCAGATATTTCACCATGAATTCAGAATTGCCTACCTCTTATTCTATATAGTATATAGTGCATTAGCTGACACTACCATGGTATGATATACGTGAATGTTTTGCCTAATTTCTAGTTAATAGTAGACGCTAATGCTTTGATTATGTCAGTCTTGGTGATTATACCTACTAGGTTACCGGCATCATTTGAATTCTCCCCTACTACTGGAAGACCGCTTATTCTATTTCTTGTCATTATTTGTGCAGCTTGGGCCATATCAGACCTCTTTGCAATGGTTATCGGGTCATATTTCATTATATCCTCTGCTACCAAGGCGGCCTTGATACCGGAGGGTATATTTCGCCTTCGCAATATCAACTCCTCTTCAGGCGTTTGATATCTTCCAGCTGTTCCAGTTCCAAAAAGTACACTTAGAGGTAGCAAGTCATGTCCTGTTATGATACCGACAGATTTCTGATTTCTTGTTATCACGACCCTCGATATCCCCTTGTCAGCCATAAGAAGGAGGATCATATGAAGATTTTCATCGGGTGCTACTGCAATGACTTTTTTAGTCATGTATTCGTCTACCCGACTCTTGGATAATACTTTGCATATGCATCTATCAGATCGCTTTTTGCGAATATACCTTTCAGCTCATTATTATTATCAAGTACTATTAGTGCGCTGATTTTGTTCTCTAACATCAACTTTGCACAGGCTTTCAGGTCATCTTCTTCTCTAGCTGTTACCAGATTTTTACTCATCATCTCATCTAGGCGAATCTCGTTAAGACGTCTATTTGGTACCGCTCTGTATAAGAATTGTGAACTATCTTTCTCTGTAACAATGCCTAATGGTTTGTTATCCTTAGCGACAACAATCCTACTAATGTTGTATTTGGTTTGTACTAGAATTAATATTGAATACAGAACATCTTATGTAGTGGCCGTAACACATTCTTTATATCTAGTAAATATAATGCACTTTTATTAAGATCATGTTATATGTAAGGGCAAAGTATCTATTGTTATGGCAATACTTAGGGTATATAAAAGAAATTCTACATTTATGGACGTGGCTGATTTAGTAAATCAGATAAGTAGTTTAGGATTGATTGATGCGCTGCAAAATTACTACAATAAACCAGTTGAAAAGAAGCCAAAAGCATAGTTGTAGGACCTAGTTTTCTTCAGTTCTTGAACAAGATGTTTCAAATTCAAATATCAGCTGGTGACATAATACAATTTGAGTCTGGAAATACTAGCAAATACTATATGCTCTCGCAAACTGGAACGTGGGATGAGATAATCAAACTGCAATAGAAGAGTGAAATCACCTAGAAAGTAGCAAGTATCAATTCAGGCTAGCAAGACACCTGCTATCTAGTTATATGAGGCTGGGTCATAATTCGTAACAAATAAAGCTGGTCTTATAATGCATCATATTTTGTTTGAAACAGATACTATCTAAAAGACCAGCCGATTATAGTTCATCAACCATCCTAATTAGCATTTTGTGTCTTATTG
>JAICVW010000052.1 GCA_025935105.1 Nitrososphaeraceae archaeon | reverse complement strand
ATATGGTATTTAAACTGTCTTTATTTTGGGTAAACTTAGCACAAAGTAAGTAGATGCCGTTGCTTGGAATATACTTTAGTTCATTTTGGACATAGCTTGATAGGGTCTGATCAGAGTTTATTCCAATTGAGCTGAAATCAAGCTGAGATAGATCTGTAGGAAGTGAGTTATTATCTTGATAATATTTATCAATTAGGAAGGCAATTTTCCCCATATAGTCGTCACGCTTTGAGTCATTAATAGGTTGGGAAGAAGTACTCTTGGTTAGGTGGCTTAAGTTAACCCCGACCTTTGTGAAAAGGTTTAGATAATTTGCTTTATATAAAACAGAAACTCTGATTAAAGCAAATATGATAATCGCAATTACCAAATATATTAACCTACTCCTTTTTAGGACTATAATAGGATTCTCCTCAAGGTTAATGATAGCTTCAGGAGGTTTGGTATCGTTGGTTGCTGATGCTTTAGTTTGAGCAACGGGTTGAAGAGCCTGATGTGTCAGCTTATTTGTAAACTCCTGGTTATTAGATCCTATGTAGATCTGACAGCTTGGACAATAATAGTTATTGTTCTGTATAACTAGCTGTGTAGTCTTACAAATGGGACAAATCATTTTATGAAATTTTTAGCTTATCTTTTTAAGCATTACATAAGTAAATTAGAGAGTCAATAGAGTTCGAAAATCATATATTTCGGGTATTATTGGCTGCGGGACTTGGAGCTAATTCGAACCTACGTATATGCCTAATTTGGCTGGCATTGTTTGACTATATCGGAACTTTTTATTTAGACACAGCATCTCTGATCCGATTATGTGTTATTGAATGATAATAAACTCCGGGTGTTTTGCTGGAAATATTAAAATTATATCTCTTTTAATATCTTGACTTCTGTATCACTGGTCCGAACTTTTCCATCCCATGTTTTCTTCC
Organism: Nitrososphaeraceae archaeon; assembly: GCA_025935105.1. Lineage (GTDB taxonomy): Archaea > Thermoproteota > Nitrososphaeria > Nitrososphaerales > Nitrososphaeraceae > Nitrosopolaris. Next base: position 9,340 of record JAICVW010000052.1, on the reverse strand, counting down.
AGTGCTTATATGTACGAGCCAAATCTTGATCTAACTTCATAAAAGTTATTCCATATTTTTCCTTAATGCGACTATTAGATAGCAGTAGACTTACATTGGGAAATGGGTAAAGATTGTCATAGAAATGATCTTCATCGAGATTAAACTCTTTGCAGTTTATACCGATTATTTTAGGCTTTACTCCAACAATTTGGCTGCACTGTTCAATAAAACCAGTGATTGAGGTATACTCATCCCCGCCCACATTTAATATCTCTATTTGATCGGCTTGGGAAAAAGGAACGATCGAAAAAGCGTGCGCCACATCCTCAGAGTTACAAAATTGTTGCAAAGCTTTTCCATTACCAGGTACAAGAATAGGTCTATGTTTTAAGAGCCGTGAGAAGTAATAATTCTCTCGATCAAAGTAATTATCCTTACCTAAAATATATGTTGGCCTGAAGATAGTTAATTTTGTACCATTTTTTTCAGCATTCTGACTAAATATCCTTTCAGCTTTCGCCTTGTTTAGTCCGTAATCCCCAAAAGAATCCCATACTCCAAGACTGTTTTTCTCATCTAAAGGAAGAGTTATTGGTTTTTTATAAACAGCTGCAGTACTAAAAAATATTAGATGCTGGAAATTACTCTGGGAAGCTTTAATTAAGTCTCTGGCTTCAACTGGATTATAACAACACATATCAAATACATAATCATAATGTTCGTTAAAAAGTTTGTTAAAATCCTGCAAATTATGGCGATCACCCTTTATATGCTTTACTTCACCACTTAAGAATGCTGAGTACTGATTACCTCTAGAAAATACTGAGACCTCATGTCCTTGACTAATTAACCTTCTGATTACCAAGGGTCCTATAAAACGTGTTCCTCCGATAAATAAGACTTTTTTCATATTTCTAAGGAGTTTACAATAGTCAGCCCTAGTTTTTGTCCATTAATTAGATTAGGCATTGAATCATCAACTAAAACCATATCCTTAAAATCTATCTCAAGGTCGTCTCTAACAAAGCAAAAAGCAGCATTACTTGGTTTACATCTATAATCGAGTTTTTTGATATCGTATATTTTGTCAAAAGAATCTTCAATCTGAAATAATGCTAATATTTTTTTAATATACAACCCTTCAGCATTAGAAAAAATGACTTTCCTCCCCTTTACCTCTTTTACTAACTCAAGAATTTTATTATTCGGCTTGATCTCTGACTCAAATGGAAAATTATGTACAAACTCCGCAAACATATCAGCCTCCTCCATACATATGACTCCCTCACACAATGCCCCAGTAAGGGTACTATGGTGCTTGGAAACAAGAAGATCGTTAACCTTTCTTGCATCCCTGATAGAACATCGACATTTATAACTTAAGCAATAAATATATCTCTTATATAGATACTGCATTATTGGCGAGGAAGGGTCATACAGTGTGTTATCTACATCGATTAACCAAACTTTATCTTTATCTTGAATAATCGAATTAAGCATTACTAAATTTCTGTAGGCCTTTCTGAAGAGTTTCTAGTTGATCATTTTGGTCCTGACTTCCATCTATAATAATTACGGGAATATGAGGTTCGAAGAACTTAAAAAAGGCCCCGTAAAATTCTATACCTAATTGCGGATTAATATACCAAGCAAACTTTAGGGTAAATCTATTCGAGATTTTTGAACGTTTTAAGGCAGTTTTTTTATCGATCTCTATGTATACATAGAGATCAGGATAGTTAAGTCCTTTAGTTGCAATGCCTTTATAATACCATCGGAGAGTTTTTATATATTGGCTATTGGTACGACTACCCCATTGAATAAACTCATATGCAAGAGTAGAGACATAACTTCTATCAACCAGAACAAAATTATCTTTTGTGCTGCTCTGTTTCGCTTGGGCACATTTTCGTTGATCGTTTAATCGGCAAAAATTGGTCGTAATCTTCTCGTGGTCATTAAAGTCGTGCGGAAGCTCGGAAATAATAATGGAGTTTTTATTTTGCTCGGAAAATAATTTGATTAGCGATGATTTTCCTGAACACGACAAACCCTCAAAATATATGATCATATTTTATCCTTTCTTACTGCAATACTTTAGATTTAACTTTTAGGACGTCAGCGATTAAATTAATCATGGATCCTTTATAGTCATAATCACGAAGCGCTCTCTTTAACCCTGCTTGCTTTATTTTTTTCAATTTGCTTGACTCAGTCGATAAAATGTCATCAATCTTCTTAGATACACTATTCACTTCAGAGATATCTACGGTAAAGCCATCTACTCCATCTGAAATTTGTTCAATATATCCTTCACAATACGAAGTTAAAATAACTGGACCTTTGTCACCACTCCACAAACGAACTTCCTCAGGAACAAGTCCAAATGGTTCGTGACGTGATAGTTGAGCTACGATTTTAGTATTCTCCCATTGACAAATAGCTTGGGGTAAATCAAGGTCTAAATTAAAAATAGGAGTACACTCGATGCCCAACTCTTCGATCAAGACTTTTAACTCCTCAACGTTAGAGGGCGCAGTTTTATATGGAGACGCTATAAAAACCAGGTGAGAATTTTTGGTTTTTAATTCAGCATAAGCTTTTATTAAAATGTCGAAACCTTTATAGCTAACTGCGCGTCCAACACTGAAAATTAAATCCTTGTCTAAGGGGATTTTATAGCTATCTAATTTTTTCAAAATATCTCGTCTTTTCCATGATTTATAGCGGGGACTCTTAGGGTTAATACCACTTTGCAGGTTAAGTAGTTTATCGGAACTAATCATATAATGTTTGGATAAGTGATCTGCTAGAAATTTACTAGTTTTGGCTATTTTAATACTGTCCTTTAAACATGCGTACTTAATAGCTGATGACTCCCAAGCTAGCCTTTTTATGTCGGGATCTTCTGGATGGTGGGATAAAACATCGCTATGCAGTGTTAAGACCGAGGTGATATTTGAATTCAAGTAAGCCTTTTTTTGTATATCGATATAGTAAGGAGTGTACATAAATGGGGTGTCTACAGCTATTACAATTGCTTCATCATATTTCTGTGATATCTCTAGAGCCTTGGAGCCAGCATTACAGGAGACTACATTCCAATTATCGACGTTTCCAAACTGCTCAATACCATTAGAACCATTCAAAATAAAGTGGACATCCCCACCTGACTTACGAGTGATCTTTATTGAACTCTTTAGAATATTCTCGTCGTAACCTAAAGCATCATCTGTTAATGCTTGAGTTATTAAATGTAAACTCAAGTCTACTTTAATATCCTTAAAAACTCTCCTAACTTCCTCAAAGCAATCTATAAACGTCTTGGAGATTACTCCAACACCACACATCGTATTGATTATTCCATCGTATGTTATATAAATGACTGCAATTTTTCTCATGAATTAAAAAAACACTTGATACGTGTCATCGAAATCCTCTTCGTCAGATACGTGAGCAAAATTTTCAACGATTCGCCCGTACCAGCCTTCTAACGGGTTGAGTAGTGCTCTTCGCACATGGTTTTTTATGATTTTTGCTTTTACTACTGCCAGATCTCCTTCAATTAGGTAGGAAAGGACTGGTTCTGAAGTCAAATGTTCTATTACTAAAGCTTTCCAAGTATCTCCGTATACAGGATCAGACATATTCAAAATTGGATATATCCTCCTAACTTCTTGTTCAGTCAATTGCTTCCTTCGTTTCTCACGAATTGACAAACCTGCAGATACAAGCATTGCCTCAACTAGATGGGGCAATGTAAAGCCACCAATTATCTTGTTTATACCTGAGGGTTTCATAAGCATGATAGTCTGTTTATTGATATCTGCAGATTCGCCTTGATCTGTAGCTAAATAATCTTCAACCATCTTGCATTACCTCAAAGGCATAAAACTTAAGCTTCTTAACCACCTTAGAAATCGCATGGTAACTCCCACTACGAGTCAAAATTATATCTCCTGTTTTGATTGTTCTGAATTCATTATCTATTTCCATCTCTGCCTCTCCTGAGATTACGATATAGAATTCATCGTTTCCTACATGTTCATGCCTTCCTATAGTTGATCCAACAGGTAGCTCGGCATATGCTATGAAATTCCACATGGTTTTTGCACAACTGGGATCAGGATCAGGAAGGTCATCAATATCTCTAAATCTCTGAAACTCTTGATGGAAAAACTTCATATGAATTAGTCCTTGACCACCATGAGCGGGGATGCTTTTATATTTTTTTGAATTTTTATTCTGAATCAACATACAATGTATATTGTGCACATTATTAACGAGAAAGAAATGAGAGTCAAGTAACAGTATTACTATCCATCACACTGCATCTTGTACCAACCTTAAGATTATCCTTTTTAGGACAGAAGTCGTAAACCGCGAGTTATCTTGCCTTCATTTACCTCTTTAGCACTAAAGATGTTAACTAATAACGCCACAAATTCACTGATGTCCGAAGAAGCATATATTTCTATTTCTAACATATAATCTTTTACATTCGTGCGATTTTTTCGATAGGTTATATCCTCTAAAATAACTTCTATAATCTCACCGTTATGGGTATATTTATAGAGCTTTCGATTATTATAAATTTCTAACTGAATATAAAAGACATCATCTTCCTGTAAATCAAGAACAAAATTATTAGAAATAGGGAGTGCACCTGAATCTTTAAAAGATTTAATATCGTTTTCAGTGACATCTATCGTTCTCTCATCATAACGAACTAAACCGTCTTTTTTACTAAGGAATTTTTTATATGTTAACTGTCTTCCCCCCTCGGAATCCATCCGAAATCGGATCCCAATCTTGTCTTCCGAAAGAGGTTTAGATTCTCTCTCAATCAGAATATCCTCAACAAAATAGTCTTTACTCTCTATGAGAATAAAATTCCCAAACGATTGAGGTAATTGGGTTTTTATCTTATCCGGATTAATTTCAAAGACATATTCTTTTTCTATAATATTTTTATTTTTCATCCTTTTTTATCATAACGATGCTGGAACTATTTATGCTAGTAATCAAGTTTAATTAGTATTTTAGTTTATTTCTATTTTTATTAATATAGGTTCTTAAATTTGGAAAAACATTAATCTCGGTTATTTCATCTAATTGAAAGAGTTTAATTTCCTGACCTTCGCCTCCTAATTCAATTAATTCTTTATCTTTTTCGTTGATAATATGGTAAAAAAAAGTTAATATCATTCCCATCTGGATCTAGAACATGTTCGATATGTTGAAGTGAACTTATCGAAAGATTTATTTCTTCTAGTAATTCTTTCCTTGCTGCTTGTTCAGACGTTTCGCCTGATTCAATTCCTCCACCTGGGAGATTCCATGTATTAGGATATGGAATATATGATAGATTATCTCGAAGTATAAATAGAACGTTATCTTTATAAACTATAACAACATCTACACCGGACTTCAGGCCAAAAGTACAGTAAAAAGTTTTAACAAAGTATACTGGGTGCTGGCCAAACTGGACGATTTTAGTACTTTAGAATTTATAGCTTATTATGAAAGCTGCCGGTCTGGAACGATGTTGGAACCTATTATGCTAGTCCTTTTTAAGTGTAAGAGCTTGAAAATGGAAATTAGGTCTAGTATTTCCTAGATCAACTGTTTGGAAATCTATAATTTCAAAATATTTTTTAGCATAGTCTTGAATAGTTTGATCTGATAAAAATGAGAAAAACCTTAGTAAACTCATTTTACTGTTATCAGTTATTGTCTCTTCTTTATTTTGTCCTCCATATACTCCATAAAAGAAAAATCCACCTTGTGTAAGTACATTTGAAATACTGTTGAGAACAATTCGTAAATCGTTTCTGGGAATATGAAGTAACACATTCAGTGAGAAAACTGCATCAAACTTTCGACCTAGTGATGATAGATCATATATATCTGCAACTTGCGCGGGAATATCTCTCTTAATACACATTTTTACCATTTCAGGTGATAAATCTGTTGCTAATACATGGAATCCTTCTTCTTGGAAAAACTTTGAATCAAAACCCGCACCTGCTCCTAACTCTAAAACACTCTTCTTATTCTCACTTTTGAGCATATCAGCGAATTTTTGTCTTACCTCTTCCTTCCATATTTCTCTTTTACCTTCTGCAGCATCCCTTCTTTGGGCATCTTTATTGTAGGCTTCAACTAACTGTTGTTTTATATCCATATCTGAAGTATATCAAAAAGTTCGAATCCAGACTCCTGTGAGTCAGAGATACAGTAATTATTGAGGCTAAAATCGGTGCTGGCACTGGTTGACTCTGTAGGAACTTTTTATATGTCTGACTGATATAATCTAATGAGATTATCCATATTGCATTGTATTTTGGGAAAGGCGAAAAACCATGAAGCGAATTTGTATAATTATTATAGTTATTGTTTTTGCTGCGACTGCGTTTAGTAGTTACAAGGGTGTGGTGCTAGCGGCCAGTCAGTCTGAAAATGCAATTCCTCAAAGCGGAGACCTCTGTGGAGGTACTGGTGGCAATGTACAGATCGTTAGTATAGGAAATAAATCATTTACTATTAAACGAAACGACGACGGCAGCAATCAAATTATTCACCTGACAGTTCAAGCAACGATCGAAACTTCAACAGGCTCTGTATCTTTATCTGATTTGAAAGCAGGAGAAAGAGTAACGCTTGTCGGGAGTCCGAATCCCGATGGCAGTTTCACTGCATATACTGTTGTTGTCTGTAGTGGAACTCAAGGAAGTGTAACAGGTCAAAAAATGCAAACAGGGCAAAAACAGAGTGAGAATTTTAATAAAGCTACCGCATGGAGATCGTATGTTAATACCTTTACCATACTTTTTGTCGGTTTGATTTGGATTGGCATGCTTATGTTTCTTCGGGTGCAAAAAAAGAAAAATTTCGTCTATTTGCTGTTCTTCACTATATTCTATATTTATATCGTTAAAGTTCTGGATTACACGCTATTTCAGTTTCAATCACTCATTGTACTCAAGCATTTTATGCCAGATCTTATGCTGCGTGGAGTTGTAGCTGAAAAAAGACTAAATCTTATTCCGCTCATCACACTCAGACTGATAGATGTAAGAACTTCGCTGCTTAACATTCTCCTAATGATGCCTTTTGGCTTCGGACTGCCGTTTATTACAAATTTCCGTATGAAGAAGATAGTTGTTATTGGAATGTGCTTTAGCATTGGTATTGAATTTTTGCAGTTTATAACAGGATTCCTGGCAAACATTACGTTCCGAATTGCTGACATCAATGATGTGATATTCAATACAGTTGGTGTCACAATTGGCTGTATTCTATTTGTTGGATTTGTGCGTAACTATCGCCATATATTTCGCAATTGGAAGATATCAGGCAATCCGATTTTGCGATATATTGCTGAGCGACCTCAAATAAATGAGCAAAGCTTTTCTTCGAATAAACAATTCAGGTAGAAGTTATATCCCTACACACTAGGTATACTCTGAATTGGCTGGGGGCAATAGATGATTTTCGAAAACTTTTTGATTATGAAAAAGTAATTTTATTTGCTTATTTATAATGTCGTGCGGCTTTCTCACTTTAACCAACTAGCTATTAACCCTTGACCAATCTGATAAAAGGTGTGGGATGGATCTTGTAAGTTCATTATAGCAATTGTGCCAGATTGAGCATTATTGCCAGCTGAGCTTTGTGATGATGGTTTAGAAATTGTAAATACAATCCAGTTATTGTCAGATGGATTTTGTTCAATGAATTCTACAGAATCTTTTGAGTATTTTGCTCCCAGCATCGATAATACTTTAGTTTGCATAAGCAGATATTGAGCATCAGTTTTAGCACTTGGAAGTTCATCTTTATTAATCTGCTGAGCATCTGAACCATCTCCCTTTGCCATCCAGTAGGTATCAACAGGAACACCTGATGTGCATGATTTACCTTCCCAATCGGATTTTTTGTAATAAAGGTTCCCGTTGTCTATATCCTCAAGGTTATAGTCAGATAAAGCAGTTGCTGCAAGAAGAGTTTTCTTTTGGGCGGAAGGAAAGACAATTTGAGTGACTTGGGTTGTAAATCCTAGTCCCATACATCCATTAGATCCAATATCACTACCATAAAAAGGTTCTGTATAATATAGTGTTGAATCATCTAACCACTCTGCAGAAACGCTTCTATAGCCTTCTATCCCGGGGATTGTAGTTAGAGCTTTACCTGATGGATAGGCATAAACTGTCGCCGAGCTTGAATCAGATCCTCCGCAATGTTTACTAACCAATAGGTAATTTCCACCCGAAGACCAAAAAGTACTCATTACCTCACAACCTTGTGCTTCTTTGACAAACACGGCTTTTTTACCGCTTGATATATCATAAATCATGACAGAACTAGTATCATCAACGGTACCTGTATAGGCAATTTTGGTATATTTGGGAGATAGCGTTGGGAATTCCCCTTGATCGATTAGTACAGGCTTGCTTGATAATCCATTTAACAAATAGATATTTGTACTGTCTGTATTATCAATAGCAGTTGTATAAACAATGACAGACTTTTGAATAAACAAGGGAAGGGAGGCGATACTGGAATTCTGTGTATCTGGTGATGGAGATGGTGGCGCAACCAATAATGTGGAGTTTGTCCTTATAACCCCGGTTAAAGATTGGGTGTGATTCAGCAATCGACTATGAATAAAATATATTCCACTCCCAATCAAAACCGTTATTGCTAGAATAAATAACAGAACTATATGTGCAAAACCTCTTTGATTCACACTCCTAGTATTCCATATCTAGTGGGAGAGATCAACTATAGTTCGGAAATCATCCTGTCTGGGGAGTATTGGCTGGTAGTAATCGACGATTTCCGAATATTATTTTGTACACCATCCACTAGCAGGTTCGGCTATCATACACCTGGGAGTAGCATCTAAACAGGCTGGTCTAGGAAGACATGAAACAGAAGGTTGAGGACTTTGATCAGTGAACTTAAACGTCGAAAGCATCTCTTCAAATTCTTGAAAAGTCTGTTTTTGATTCATACTGGCAGTCTTTTCATCATATGGGTAAAAATTAAAGTCAACATAGCTGTCATTTACACCTTTATGAATAAAAAAGACAGAATAAACCGGTTCATTTGAGGGAAGGGCAGTGGTTATTATAACTTTATAGCCATTTATTGTTGAATTTTTATGAGGATAGTATTGTAAGTCGGATAGAGCATAGCCAGAATAATAAATATCAATCTGACAACACAATTTGGGGAAGAACCAAGTTATCTCATCCCTCGTACCGGAGCAAACATTTTTACCTGCAGCATCTAAATAACAATCAGTTAATTTCCAGTCAGGAGGGTATTTTATAGAGTAACCATATTT
>JAICVW010000375.1 GCA_025935105.1 Nitrososphaeraceae archaeon | reverse complement strand
AGATGTATTAGATTCCTTCAAAATTCTGTGTAGACGATTAGAAAGAATAAAAGATAATGTAGGAAAACTTAACGGCTCAACAGTGTCTGCAGAGAAGTTAAGCTTGCCAAAGTAGCCCGAGAGAGAGCAACATGCTGGTGAAATAATTTGGTCAATTGTAAGTCAACCGCTACGTCAGTTTGTCGTATTTAGTATGTGAACTGCATGCAATATGACTCCAGGTACCGAATAACATACCTTCTATATAGAAGTTAAAGCCTTGCAGTACAAGTAAAGGCAGAGTTGGTATATAATATCGATAAAACAAAATTGAGTCGTATGCTATCTTATGCTCTTCGTCATAACCCATCTAAATACAAGTTGGAGATAGATGGCGAAGGTTGGACTTCTATCAACAAGCTGATTATTGCATTGTCTTCAGACCACTATAATAACGAAAACAAAATGATTGATCATATTATCACAAGACAAGACATTGAAGAGATGGTTGCTTGTTCAAATAAGGTACGCTTTGAGTTAAGGGATGACAAAATTCGTGCGCTGTATGGCCATTCTAATACCTTTACCAAAATAACTAAGATACCTTCTAAACCTCCAGCTATATTATACCATGGTACAACTCCTTCTGCAATTAAAAGAATAATGTCAGAAGGTCGTAGACCTATGAGCCGCCAATATGTTCACTTATCTACTGATGAGAATACGGCGGTACAAGTGGGAAAGAGGAGGATTAAGTCTTACACGAAAGAGCCTGCTATAATCTCAGTCTTTGCGCTTGAAGCATATAATACGCAAGTCAGTCATTTTTATCAAGCTACCGAGTTGGTATGGTTGGCTGACTATATACATCCAAATTTTATGGAATTAAAAAACTTTCTGTAATAAGAACTCATCTGAAAAGTCTCATTAGGATCATTATACAGCCAAGTTGAATAAATCCTAAATAGGTCGATGCTAATCTCTCATATCGTGTCTGAATACGTCTGAGCAGGTCAAACACCTACCCAACTCGTGATTGAACTAGATCTTCCTCCCGAAGAGGTTTGAGACATATATAGACAATATCTGGAAATGAGAAATATGTATGACTTTCTATAGCTATATTACCAAATTAAGGACGCTGGTAGATACACCATTTCTTCATTTCTGAGATTACACAGAATAGTAAGTGACCTTCGAATGGGAGAGCAGCAATTAATTAGTGTATTAAATCTTGCCAAGCATAATCAGTTAGAGAAACTGCAATGGAAAGTACAATACCTTGCCAACGAAATAAATGCACTACAAGAAGAAAGGGCTAACTGTACCAAGTATCTGACACTTTTGAATATGAGAAGAGATGAATCCATACAATCATTGTGGGCACTTGGGATGGCTTTGGCCCAGAAAAGAGAAGAATGGGCATATATGAATCAGCAGCCCAAAATGTTGCCAATAAATGAACCAATCTATACAAAAGAAGATGACGCCTATCCACTACCTAAACATATTGAGATGAGGAGGAATACATCATTCAATTTGCGTGTAACAAGAAGAGATGATTTTATCTACTAAGTTGATATAAGATGACTTTGACGTGGATAGAAAGACAAGGAATACGATAGTCAGTACTTGAGGGTTAAGAGGGTTAAGAGGATAAATGATTTAGCATATAAAGAATATAGCAACCGCCTAATATCTAATGACTATAGTCCAAAGCCACTTACCTACAAAGTAGACGGCTTATATTCCAGTTCTAATGTTGAGAATAAGAGCATTAGACCTGTAACGAATTTTAGGTTAACGAGAATGGACATCGATTACGAATCAATTGATAAGGCCGCTTATGAGATTGTTGACTCAATCGATTGGATAGGTTATTAACAATTAGGCCAGTTTTATTTGGATTTCGTTTATCAAATATGAGAATTGCAAGTGTCAATCTCGTATGTGTTGATTGTAATATGCCTAGGAAAATTCTTGAATTAATATGATTATTTTTATTACATGAACTAATGTCTTGAAGACTTCTAGTTTTCGTGAATGAATACATTACTAATGCCCTTGTTCTGTCGCAAAGCAAAGATCTGCATCATTAGGATTGGGAGCTATAGTTGAGTTTAGAGAGTGATGCGGAACTAGATTTTCAGAGTCATCCAATCTGTTGGAAAACTGTGACACGTATGCCATACTATGACAGCACTGTCCCTAGAACTTCTAGACAAATTTTAAAAGCTATTTTTGTTGTTGGGACACCGTAGATCTGTTTCTGTATGGCGAATGACCTGGCCTGAACTGTGTTTCTTTCTGTATGAAATCTGTATTTGAAGTAGAATTAGCGGAATACTCTTAAGGAAGACTCACCAGACCTGTGACCAATATTCTGACAAGCTATTTTCCATATCTTAGATCGCTGATCCTATGGGTATAAGATTTTTTCTGGGAACTATCTCACAAATACATCTTATCAAACCTGAGATGCAGGTGTCAAGCTAATATGAGAGCAGCGGCAAAATTTCAAACAAAATTAAGGACTCATGATCGATTCCTACATTCCTGTTATTATTATCAAATGATACTATGAGAATGGGATCTTCTTCATTATTACGCAAAATTGTTGCCCTTTTTACCTTTTCATAGAGCGTAAGCGAGTATATCACTTTACCAAGCCTTGGTTCCATATCTTTTCTAATTCTCATCCTCAAGACCGTGTCTATGAAAGATATTTCACATTCCTTGGTTTTCAACAATGGATTAAGGTCATCTCTATATCGATATGCGATTATTAATCCCATGTTATTTATGAAGCCAGCAAATCTTACAGAACTGTCAAGAGCTAATATTTGCTCACAAATATGATGTAGCTTTGATTCTTGTGATATTACTTGGTTGGTCATCATATTAGTCCTCAGTATCCGTCCCAAAAACATCTAAATCCATAGTCTATGATGATTCCTTCAGCTTCTATAGCTGACGGATTTTTCATCATAGGTATTCTTATCATCCTCTGATTTTGGATCCACTCTCAATGCTTTTCATTGCCTCTAATGCCCATTCTATTTCAATAAGCCAACTTGCTTGTAGAAACAAGGCTTTATTGATCTGTCTTTTATCTTGCAGGCTGTAAAGTGCCATGCTGATTCCAACGCAAGGAATGCTGTCGCAAATCCAACACCCACATATACTATGTTTTCAAACATATCTGTTCCTATAGCACTTGATGAATATAAGGCTGTTGGATAGAATACTGAACATATGACAATTGAATCCAGATGTTATTCACTTTCTGATAAATATAATCTATAATATAGTTATTATCACTATCTGTTCATAAAATAGGTACCTATGGTGTATTTTTCTTTGAAAAACCAACAAAGTGCTACACTGTCCCACACGTGATACAAAAATGATGGGTAATAATATGTTATTGTCTATACCATGGATTATTGCTTCATAAAGCTTCGTCTGACAATTCGGAGCCATCGTACGGCACCAGAACCTTTGATATCATTTCTTGCTCATCTAGTTATTAATGGTAATCACAATTTTCTAGCCAATCAATTATTCTGTATTATATGTGCCAACCAAGTAAGCGGGTATATATATTAACTACAAGTTGACCATTGAATCGGGAGTCGAAATGAAGATAAACGAATGGCCAACGTGTAGGTTGTTAGACTGGTCTACTCAACGGGTAGTAGATAGTAGACCAAGTAATGTATAGTGGTTGCTACTGATAAACTCATAGATACTGGCAATGTCTTTATAGGTTGGCCAAATAGACTCCCCAAAAATTCCTCTTATGGTTTTACGGTTCCCCTTTTCTTTCGCACTTTCTCCTACCCTACATCCTTTGTATCTTTTGCCAAGGTTATTAATTCCGATTCGAGTTGTGTCGTCTAATGGGAGACTATTCACTTTCGGAATCACAACTTATGCAAGGAATTGATTATTGCTTTGAAAAGGCAAGTAGCCTGTTAGACACTGTTGACTCGTTACTTGGTGTAGTGACCCAAGACAAGT
>JAICVW010000671.1 GCA_025935105.1 Nitrososphaeraceae archaeon | reverse complement strand
GTCTAGCTCAGAGCTAGGCTGGTACATAACTATATATCTATACGGATTACCTTGAGCCTAGAAATCTAAAGCAGTAATAAAAGCTTCAATGTCGTACTTTTGTATGTCGATAATCCTAAAGTCCTTATGATACACAGTCAACTTTGATTGCTTTAGTTGGGCACACGGTAACACATGCCATGCACCAAATACATTCATGCTCTCTTATTGGCTCTGATTTATCTGTGTAATCTAGTCTATTATCTTTACCATCGCTACCATTTCCATAACTTGTAGCATTAACCATGTCTACTGCTGGTACATCGTTTTCTGTCCTGTACCATTGAAATACATTTACCGGACATACTTGAATGCAAGATCCATCAGCAATACACGAATCCCAATCAACCGCAACCATGGTACCATGTACACCTATGGGAACAAGTTCCTCATTTCTTGCAGCATACGCTGCTCTTACGTCTCCATTAGCTGCTGCATCAGAAATACTTCCTGGACCCCAAATAAAGTGATAATGTTTGCCATCCCCATGGTTATGTCTACCAATCACCTGGTGGTTTCTTGGGAAATCTTGATCTATGGGCATATTTTAATCTCCCAAACGACACTAATAAATTTTGAGGCTATATACTGCAATTATCTGCAATAGATCTCTCGCGTAATTAGGACCATATGTTTTTGCAATCACTATCATGTAATTCTTTGACTTGATTACTCATCCGTAACAAGTGCTTTTGCACATTTTGCTATGAAAGTGGCTGGATTATTCACAATTAATTAGAGGACCTAATTACGCAAGAGGTCTAATCATTAGATTTAGCCAAACATCCACTGTGCTTATATAACTCACGCCCGTAATAATCATGTGCCATCAATTATCGAAAAAGCAAAGGATCATATAAACCTCGGAGATTTTTTGGAAGAGAATGAAGCAATGTTAAAAAAAGTTTCCAAAAAAAACATGCCTTCAAAAACACGACTCATTTACAAACAAATATCGACAGATCACAATGAAAACGGGGATACATATTTCAGTTATTATGAAATGCTAAATATTTATGACGATAGAAACCATTTTATGAAAATTTCTACAGAATTCACAAAGGAGCTGGACATCAAACGGGAAGAAATTGTTACTGGAGGTAATCCATCAGTAGATAAGAAAACAATTCTTAGTAATGATGAGATAACCAATAAATCTCACAAAGAATGGCTCAAAGAGATGTTTAGGAACAATTCTTACCAGCTCTTTTGGGCCTAGTCTTTGTCCGAATTATTTTCTTTATTTTATTCTAAGATGATGCCACATACTCAAGTCCTGTGGGGTCCTAGTTAATATTTACAGTTATATTAATGGATATATTTACAGTTGTTTGAACAAAATGTCTAACAATATATAAGACTAACATTACCTCCTATATACTTAGAGATGAGCAAAGAAACCGAAAGAGAGGAGATTAAGGATGAAACTCATCAGTTGGAAGACGAGGAACAAGACGAATTAGAAGATGAAGTGGTGGAAGAAGAGGATTGAAAATTTTAATCATCACTACATTGTTATTACTATTAGGTTAAAAGGGACCGATATGTAGATTGTTAGAGATATGTCATACTATCTAGATTTTAGATGTGTAGAGTAGAGTAGATTAACTATGACAAATCTGATTGACAAAATAAGGATGCTTACCAGAGAAAAACAAACCCACACCAAAATAATCGAAGGAAACAAAGTAACCAGGCGTGATAAGATCAATATCAATGTATTTCGTAGAAATACAGTAAAAGGTGATGCTGATCATCATTACGATACCTTTGAAATTCCAGTAAAACGTTCGACCACAGTGCTAGACGCTCTTTTATATGCAAAAAGTTACCTTGATACAAGCATAGGGATAAGGTATTCTTGCAGAATGGCATCTTGCGGATCTTGTGGAATGAAGATCAACGGGATTCCGCGACTTGCGTGTTATACAAATATTTCACAATTGGAGGGAGATACTATAACATGTACGCCTCTATCAAAT
>JAICVW010000727.1 GCA_025935105.1 Nitrososphaeraceae archaeon | reverse complement strand
ACCCTTACTAGCATTTTTTATGCTTTGAAGGAATTGAGCAGTTGTTACAACTTTGCCAGTGAGTAGTTTGATAGTATTGGGAGACAATGGAGTTATAGTAAGGCCATGAAATATAGGATCCTTAGATGCTTATATAGATATTAATCCATTATTGTTTTTATCCATCTCTCTGACGTTTCTCACTATCTCTTTTTGTGCGTCGGTTAGTTTACTAGGTGCTTCCAGATCATAAGACAGAATTCGCTCTTTCGACTGGCTTGTTGACTACAACTTCCACAAGTCCATACCTCATTAAACTGGTTGGATGTACATTAATCGATCTAGTTAGTCTGATTTGACAGCTGTTGGAAAATAATTTTCTTCACAGGTTGACTTATCCCATAGTAGAACAGAAATAGCTGATCGCCTTGTTTGTTACTATAGGTCTAGCCACATTTTTGTTTAATATCGTCCCCGCGGAGATTCAAAAGCTAATAGACTCTTTTATTGATGGCATTTTAGAAGATAAGAAAAAGCCACTTCCATACTCTGAAAGAGTGAAGATGAAATAAATAACAAATGCAATCATCCAAAAGTACGATATTATAAGTTCAACAAAAAAACCAAGTGTTTACAAGTGATTGTCCTAGTACACCATAAAAGTATCGATTAATGAGAAATAGATCTCTTCTGTGATATTGCAGAGTGGCTTTCTGCGAGAAAGCCTACCAACGTTCAAATAACTTTACTGATTGTATTTGTTATAGGATTATTAACTTGACATTAGTTATTGATTGAATTAAAAAGAATGAATTCTTTTATACTTCATATAAGCATCAATCTCCACGGTCGTGCTGGAAAATTTTCCTTTTCTATGGATTCAAGTTGTTGCCTACGTTTATTTAGCCATTGGATTTGTTAGTGCCCTGTACATAGTTTATGATATCGCCAGAGGGCATCATCGCCAGAATATGCCTATTATGAATATAGTGTGGCCAATCACAGCGTGGTATCTAGGGCCCTTGGCTTTATGGACTTATTGGCATATAGGACATCTCAACCTCAATCTTGTTAGCCAAAATCGTGACAGCACAAAAGCAACAAACGTGGCTTTAGATGCCGAAAACGATACTGTTCCACATCATATTGTTGGAACTCATTCGAGCAAAAATGGGGAGACTAAACCATTCTGGGAGACGATATTTGTCTCAGCAACTCATTGCGGGGCCGGGTGTACTCTTGGAGATGTAATTAGTGAATGGGCAGTTTTTATTACAGGGATAACCATAGCTGGATTGGCTCTATACGCCTCATTTATTTTTGACTTTACACTTGCGTGGCTTTTAGGTATCATATTTCAGTACGTCGCAATAATCCAAATGCGCAGGATGAGTATTAGGAAAGCTTTAACTCAAGCAATAAAGGCAGATACATTATCATTGGTGATGTTTGAGATAGGTTTATTTGGATGGATGGGATTTGTAACCTTTATACTAACAGACAAGTTATCTCCTTTATCTCCAGTTTTTTGGTTTATGATGCAGATAGGTATGACTCTTGGCTTCGTCACAAGCTATCCTGCAAATTGGTGGTTAGTAAAAAAGGGGATTAAGCACGGTATGTAAAATAACATTAGCAGTAGTATTAGTTAATTTTAGTTCCCAAGAAAAAGAAGACCAACGCTTCTGT
>JAICVW010000194.1 GCA_025935105.1 Nitrososphaeraceae archaeon | reverse complement strand
CTTGTTAGCACTTTAGATTGGATCGTAAATAATCCAGACACACAGAACCTTAGTGTAGGATTATTTGGGGCTAGTACAGGTGCTGCGGCAGCATTAGTAGCAGCAGCCATGAGGCCTTCTGTTGTTAGTGCAATCGTATCTAGAGGCGGCAGACCGGATCTGGCCGACAAAGATATCTTGAGAAGGGTTAGAGCACCCACGCTGCTTCTTGTCGGAGAAAACGATGAACAAGTGTTAAAACTTAATGAAGAATCGTCAAAACATGTTCAAGCTGAAAAGAAGAAGACTACAGTGATCCCAGGTGCCAGCCATCTATTCGAAGAACCAGGAAAGCTTGAAGAGGTTGCTAGACTTGCTAGTGGATGGTTTAGGTGCTACTTTTTAATTAGGGAGCACAGCCGTAAGGGATAGAAAAGGAATGAGGGATATTTAGTAGGTACGCGGTCAGGATTTTAGTAATAGCAAATCAAGCGCCGTTCCTTAGGGGCAATGCAAACCATATCCAAATTGAAATTGCTACAATAAAGTTAAGAACAAAATAATTAATGGCTTTAGTTTACTTACTATCACATAATTACTTTCATCTTTTATGAAATGTTGGCATATGAAACGGGGCAATAACGCCTAGTCCCAGTATTAAAGGCGGAATGATTTTTAATGTTGGAAAGACGTGGTTAGGAATAAACTTATGAATATAGCAGCAAGACTGACCTTATTATGATAGAAAAGTGGTGTAGTCAAATGGAAAGGCCGATAATGTGTTTTCTCTATAATGTTCTCTATCCTCCAGGAACACCAGGCATAATGCCGTTTACGCTTATAGCTACAGAACTAGTTGATGGATATATTATTGTTTGATTCGTTCGATTTGTTATATCTACTTCTGTCTGATAAATCTTCTTTGCTGGGTCGGAGTTTATGTCTGCGTGATGTAGACACATCTACCATGGACTGGATAATCCTCCCTGAATAATATCATGTTGTACTTTTGTAAAGTTCGGAGCTGGTTCAATAAGTACATAGACATCAGGTTTTGAATTTGCATCGCAGGGAATATGTAGTCCTTCTTATCCATTAAGGAGTATGTGTGGTGGAGTCGTAGAGGCGTATGAATCCATATCCCAGAAGCGTTTTCTCTTCAAGAAGAACAGTAACAGAGTCTCTTGTTATGGTCAGATTCTGTGTTGATCCAGATGTAGCGCCATATTTATCCCAGACATCGATCCGCTGTTAGTTGATTGGGTTGCATTTAGAATCAATGGAGTGCTTTGGACTTGAGCTAAAGTAATGGCACCTGGAATAAGTCAATAACTAACCTTCCTGAGCTTGAAGCACATAAGAAAAATCTCCTAACGCAAATTAGTAATTTATCTGATGTTTCAGATATCTATATTACGAGTTACAAGATTGTCTATTGAAGTCCTAATTCACTATTTTAGGGACAATATTCTCTTTATATCTAAGAATTACATAGAGAATAAGCTTGCTTTGTGATTTAACAGTGGATGATTAACGAGGTATCAAATGAAAGTAATAAACGTTGAAATAAATATGAAATATGGTTATTATCTTCACAATAGTAATAAATTGACTGGCTAGTGGTGGTGGCCAGTCATATATCGGGCTTGACTTATTATTGCCTAGCGGATTATGAATTCATGTAAGTATATAATCTTTCTAGTCCAATCGTCGAATGTACTATTCGTATTTCCTGACAAACATATTATGGATTAAGGTAGAAGGTACAATCCCTGTGGAAACCAATAACCTGACGGTATGGCTGTTTAACGTAAACAATAGAAATTTCATCACGTGAGTGTGGCTTGATATCTCTATAGTTTGTTACGCTTGGTACATTAGTTACATTGACTTATATTCAGAGATTGTTCTTAATGGCTATATTTATATATTTGATGGTTTTTGAATTTAATTTGACTGTTAAAAGCCAAAAAACTGTCATTATGTAAAGAGTCTATTTACAGAAGGACTCAATATGTATTATACTGGTAACGTTATGAGTATGCAGCCAATACGTATTCGTAATACCTATTTGGCCAGGCACCAGAAAGTATTGACTATTGATGATGATATCCAACTATACATGTACATGAAATAGAAGTTGTTCTGGGAAATTAAACTGAATTTCATCCACGGTTAACGGAGAAATATTTGCCAAAATATATTCCAACATCGACTAGCTACATAAAATCTTCCATTGTATGTACGTTACTCCGTCGATATTCTGCTATTTGACTTTAAATTAGTAAAGTAATCGAGCATGATATTTTCAACATATTCTTTGAATATTCTTTATTATAACTAGCGATCATTTAGGAAATTGCAGAAAAGTATTACGTTATGACCGGATTAAATAATAATTATAAATGTCAACTGTTATATGTGTTTCATATCAATTGGAACTCGGACTAGATAACGAATATGGTCGAGGATAGTGGATGTCATCTGATGAATACAATTTACTCTTGAAGAGCAGGTGATGATCTTTTGATTACTCACTTTGCTATTGTTTTAAACATATTCTTAATTCTGTCACTGATCTCTATTCCACTTTTTGGCTCTTTGAGACAATACTTGTTTATGACTTCCCTAGCAAACGAGCGGGTTATTGCAACCCCTGCCTCAGCACTTAGTTTTCACTCAAGCCCAAAATTAAACCAGTTGATGTTTCATATTCGAGAGTTCGGGATAGCTGGAAATAATAATAGTACTCCTCTGTATCCTGTTTATGACAGAAATCGAAATGTAGTGTGGATAGGGGACAGTGCAGTTGATAGCAGCAGGATTTTAGAATTCAATATAACTTCTGGCAAATTTACTGTACATAATCTAAAGGATACAAGTCTTGTGACAGTCATGGCTTTAGATCAGAACAATAGCCGGCTGTGGTATATAGACCCATTAATGAAACATCTTGGGCTTTACGATCCATCTGCTAATTCTACCAAGTTATACAACATCCCAACCCATGGTACAATCTCTCGTATTGCTGTCGATTTAAATAACAACGTTTGGTTAACTTCGCCAGATACCAACGAGGTGTTGAGATTTAATAGTCAAGTAAAGAACTTTACCATAATGCATCTGCCAACCACGAATGCAATGCCTATAGGTATTTTGTTCGATAGAAGTTCAGGAACGATCTGGATAGCCGAGGGCATAGGCAAAATAGCTTCTGTTGATCCAATAACGGACTACAAAATTACAGAATATCCAATGATGGCCGTGAATAATTCCGCGCATTATTCTCCCGCTGAATTATTTATGGGTACATTTGGAGATAATAGTCTCTTTATTTCTAACCATGATAACCATAGCGTAGCCGCTTTTAATACTAAGCTTAAAACTTTTAGATTCTATCCAGTGTTTAATCCTAATGCATTGCCATTTGGGATGGCTATGGATAAAAATGGCTATATATGGGTGGCTGAACATACCACAAATAAGGTTGCGGTAATTGATCCTGAAACTGGCTTTAGCAGGGAAGTACAAATACCTAGAGCATATCCCAATGTTCAATTCCTAACCTCTGATTCTAGAGGGTATATATGGTTTGTAGATGAGCAGGGAAATTCTCTGGCTGTTATAACGTCTTCAGTTTTGAAAGCTTCATAACTTTTCGAAAACGAAGAAATGGGTTTGGCAGCTATACTTGTAGATAACGAACGAGCAGCTAGAGTTGCAGGAAACGAATTCCATGATCCAGATGGAGGCGGGGTACACGAATGGCTTAGATTTGCCAAATCGGGCTTAAGACTACACGACCAACCAAGGCCCGGTAAATAGACCACCAGAAAAATCAGAGTTTTACTAAATACGAAATGTAACAGATTGCAGAGCTAAAGTTATGAATATCATCTATGCATATCTTGGTCTGAAGTAGTTGTAGTGTCTATTCTTTAATTCGTATAGATGTATTGCTTTGAATAGGTCCAACATAGCGTTGGTGTCTCCTGGTTTATATAAAAAAATATCTCTAGAGCTCTATCCAAAGATATATTTCGGAGTGACTGCATTAACTTGAATGCATCCATCTCAGCAACATGGAATCACGATTGGAGTGAATGTCTTGCTATGAAATTCCAGTATGGATTCGACGATACTCTTAAAAATGCAAGAAAACTAGGGAAAACGAACAAAGGCTCTGAACAAACATATATGAAATCATTATCATCCACAACATGCGATGACAAAAAGTTGGAAGGGGGACCGAAGAAATGAGAACTTTTTTGACTGCACTCATTACTATTGCATTCCTGTTTTTTGATTATACCCAGCAACTTAGTAGCTTCCTTGCCATCCGTGATAGTGCCTGCAAATGGAAAAGGGTTTAAGTCTCCTGAGACAATAGAATCACAATCAAGACAATCTCCGACTATATCTAGCACTTCTCCTGAAGTAGAATCCGGAAAGAGTTCAGAGGGAACAATTGGAACACCTTTTACTGCATTATCACCTCCTGCGTCCCTTCCGCAACAACAACCTAATAGGCTCCCTGTCATGCCCCAATGTAGTTCTGGTTTGGCCGTCACTCTGTCACAGTGCCATGAGAATGGCCCTAGTTCCACGATTTCAAATGCTGGCAGTAGTTCTACCGTTCCCTCCAGTCGCAATAACACCAGATCTAGCATTGGATATCTAATCTCATGCAATCAAACATCAGACAGGATATCAACAGTCGGGAAGGTAGGCCAGGTAGGAATGAAGATCACATTACCAAGTAGTAGTAATCTTGCTTTACAAGGAGGAGAATTTCTTTGTGATTTGATTATTCCAAAAGCTGTGACCACTAGCAATAATATCGCGACTAGTACCTCAGCAAAAGACTTTGCGAGTGGTTATAATTTTGGGAAACAAGATTCAACTGTTGGAACTAGAGATCCTACAAGTAGCTGCAATCCTGATCGAGGTATAACTAATATCACTGCATGTTATTTTGGATATATCCAGGGATACAACAAGCATTAAAAGCCAGAAATACAATTGTTAGACCAAGTTATATAATAGCAGAATCGGTTAAAATCCTGGACCAATAGAATAAATTGATAAGACAATTACTATATGTTTCCAAGTGTTAGGCATATTTTCCCTTGCGAATCTAGTTGTAGGTTCGTTTGCTGTGGCTAATCACACTCGCTAGTAAGCTTCATGCGATGCTTTGAGGCCTTAAGATTGAGATCGATAGCGCTACGTAAGAAATTTGAAAGTACATCAGATAGAAGCATACTCCAGTAAATCGTCAAGTAGTATGTTGTACCTAAGTCAAGTATCCTAATTTATGCTAACAAAAAATCCTAATTCACGATTAGATTCACAAATAGCAGCATGTGTAGATACAGATATATAAATAGAAGTTATTTATTGGTCAAATTATTCCTATGAAATTAATGTATAAAACCTTTACTGCAGGAATAGTGGGAATTACGACAGTATTATTAGTTCTCGCTGCGACGACAAATTCTATTTCTGCCATCCAATATATGCAATCACAGCACGCAAATCCGCAAGGAGTAGCTAATACGATGGAGCAACTGCATGATGGAAAAAATATGACGCTTGGATTTAGGCTAGGAGTTACGGTAACGCCCATGTTATGTATGTCTATCAATGGAAACACGTCTGGAAAACCGTTGATAGGTAGCATGATGGTACGTAGTATGAACCAGTCAGGAGTGATGATGGGTGGGCAAGGGAATCAGTATATGGCAGGCTTGGGAGCAATAATGAAGCACAGTAGTACGATTCCTGTATGCTTCTCCATCAGTGATGCAACGCTATTAGGATCCATTATGATTCATGCAGGGATAACGAGTGCCAATATGGCTAAAGCAGCTGGAAATGCAACAACAACTGCAGCAGCTAACTCAACCAAAGCAGCTGGAAATGCAACAACAACTGCAG
>JAICVW010000626.1 GCA_025935105.1 Nitrososphaeraceae archaeon | reverse complement strand
ATATTAATAAATATTAAGTAGCTAGAAATTAGAAGATTGGATTATCAGATGAGAATATATGGCAGATTAGTTAATACAAGAAAGCAGTTAATGAAAGTGATGTATCAATAGGTATATGACAAAAAGGATAGTGACGCTAAAGCAGCATTTAATATTACTACTGCTGTACTGTTTTAGATTTCTAAATAGTAAACAAATCCAGGAATTTTTGGGTCATAAAGATCATCGAAGAATAAATGCCTGGTTAAAAGACTTAACCAATAAAGGATATATTGAAAGGGATTTTCAGCCAGTCTTTGGTACACTCACTAAACCAGCTATTTATTCTTTATCCGCACTAGGCAGAAAACATATCAAACAAAGCTTCTCGTTTGACTTTCCCAAATACTTAAAACGTATCTCCCGGGATAATAAAGCTTCCAAGTCCTTCCGCATCCGCTGTCAGCTACTCGCTGATTTTTATCTAACCGTGAAACCACCTAAGACCAAGGAGTTTAAAAAAGAAACAGATACAAAACCGGGAATAGTCGAACAAGCAAAACCAGAAAAAATTGAAGAAGCAACAAAAACTAAGCAAAATAAAGAGTCAGAAGAAGCCGGGCAGAGTCGACAGGAGGAAACTACAGGTATTGCCATTATCGATACACTTAAATTAGCCCTCAGTGTTGATATAACTAACAGGAAGTATATAAAACCACAAGAAAAGACATTAGAGTTTTTTACACCCGCCTATTTTCCTGACTTTGACCTATTAGAGATGATCAAACCTGATGGATATATGAGAAGTAAAACTCGTACGGGTGCGGAGCATGGCTTAGTATTTGTTCTTGATGCTTACATCCCACGCTTTTTACTTAGATATAGTGTCAGAAAAATATTTGACTGCCTAGATGAATCTGATCTGGATAGTGATGAAACGATTAGATCTTTACAGATCTATTATCTTTGTCCTAATAACCAAATCATTATTTATCTTAAACGTCTTATACCATCATTCTTAGATAGGTATTATGGTAAAGAACTTATCTTTAAATTGGCCACTAGAAATCAGATGTATAAGTGGAAAGACGAAAAACTTAAACAAATTAACTGGACTAAGCTGTCAAGTGAGGATGAATATGACAATTAAGACAGACTGTAATATAAGGGTATTCTGAAGTTTTCTAATTTCCTTACCGCTGCTGAAACCTACCAGTTTCCCCTAACTGCGTGAGGATAGCGTTAAGCATAAATTTGACTAATCATCCTAATGTGATTGCGCATTTGTTATACTAGAATCAGACATTTTTCCTGCAGGCCACCTTATTCATGAAGACAAAATTAACAGTCAAATTCCTTTTGCCGGTTATATTGCTTTTAGTAGCTCTGACTGTAATTCTTTCGTTAATTGTTACTTCAGTGCTAAGAGAATCTATGTTAAGACGCGCCTCTACTTTTGTGGCAGACTTTGTACAGTTGCAGGCTAAAAATCATATATCTGATCCAAGCATCTTTTTAACTATAGACAGGAATAGCCAATTGGTATTTAGCAAAGTCCAAAGTGAGGTTAAAACTTCGGAAGTTGCACGAATTAAAGTTTGGAATACTAATAAAACTGTAATTTATTCTGATGATTCAAGTTTGGTGGGTAAAACATTCACTGATAATATAGAGTTAAATGAAGCTTTGAGAGGAAATATAAAAACCGAAATAGTTAATCCGACCAAGGAGGAAAATATTGATGAGCGAAATTATCAACAACTTATGGAGATTTATGTACCCATTTACTTTTCTAATAAATCTACCCCAGTTGGGGTAATAGAAACATATTACACATTAGATACATTGAATTCTGAAATAGCACAAGTTCAAACACGAGTAGTGGTAATTATTCTGGTTGCATTCCTGGTGCTTGCTTCTTTACTTTGGCTGTTACTACATTTCTTAGTTATCCATCCAGTTCAAAAATTAGAGAATGCCACAAAAGAAATTGCTAAAGGCAATTTCGATCATAAAATTTTGGTATCGTCTCAGGATGAGCTCGGATCACTGGGAGAATCTTTCAACCGGATGGGTGAAGGACTAAAAAGACTTCAAGAACTACGAAATGAGTTTGTATTTATTGGTGCTCATGAACTCAGGACCCCAGTCACCGCTATAAATGGCTATATTTCTTTACTGTTTAGTTCTGAAGACATTAAAAATCTAAGTGGAAATTCGCGGAAATTTCTCGATGCAATTAAAATGCTAAATCAACGGCTTAATCAGTTAGTGAATGATATTTTAGAAATCGCCCGTAATGATGCCGGGAAAATTGATATTAAAGTGCAGCCAGTAAATATCGAGCAGGTTATATTAGGAATTATTGAAGAGACTAAACCCTTAAGTGACCAGAAAAAAATCACCGTTAGTTATAGCCAACCCTCAAGAGAGGTAAAGGTCT
>JAICVW010000138.1 GCA_025935105.1 Nitrososphaeraceae archaeon | reverse complement strand
CATGGACAAAGTTTGGATGACATAATTGCTACAACACCTGGCCTGAGCTATTCAAAGCCGGCAGAAGCAATGAAGATATTGCTCAAGGCACGCCATCTATCGCCAATATACGGAGAACGCACACCTATAGGACCAGAGCTCGAGGATATGATGGTAATTACTGATGTGCCAGATATTCTTCATTCAGGACATGTGCACAGTATAGATGTTCAAAACTACCGCGGAACTCTGATAGTTAATTCAGGTGCTTGGCAAGCGCAGACTAAATTTCAACAGACGATGGGTATTATTCCAAACCCCGGGATTGCAATTGTAGTTGATCTGTCCAATCTTCAGCCATTTCAGATGAATTTCAATCTGCCAGATCCAATGTAGAAAGAGAAGGATCATCTTTGAATGCTTCTCTGACAGTAAGAGTTGGGACTGTAATCTTTATCCTCTGCGATCTTCCGTAACGTCCCTTGCTCACCACATCACTTGTTATTAGACCGAGCTGGTCCAGCTCACTTATTATTTGCGTTATACGGCGTTGTGTTAGAGGCTCGTGTTCGAAATTATTACATAGTGAGGAATAAACATCATATACTTCACCGGTATTTCCATTCTTTGATTTCATTATCGCCAGTATTACTATTTTAGTATGAGTAGTTGAATTTTTCAAAACTTCATAATTGGTATCTTTTTCGATCTTTTCTAGTGCAAATCTGACATGCCTTTCTTCTACACTGTCTAATCTCTCTCTTTCAGCAATTTCTGCAGCAACTCTAAGCAAATCAATTGCTTTTCTTGCATCACCGTTTTCCCTTCCCGCCATTGCTGCGCATAGATTTATTACCGCACTAGAAACGACATCATCGTTGAATGCAAGCTTTGCTCTCTCTGCCAGGATTTTTTGCAATTGTTCTACTTTGTATGGGTTAAATACCATCTCTTCTTCACTCAGGCTACTACGAACACGCGGATCTAGCTTATCCTTAAAAGTAAGACTATTAGATATACCAATTAAACTAATAAAACCACCAGACATTTGTTCATTTGCCCTAGTGAAATTATACAATATATCATCGCCATTTTTATCCACAAGAGAATCAACTTCATCAATTATCAACACAACATGGAGTTTTTTTTTCTTTTGGATGAAATCCAAAATCCTGTCTGTCGCTTCTCCCATCGATAGGCCTGTAAAATGCACTTGTAATTTCTTCTCCTCCTCTCTATTAATTCCCATATTCTCTGCAATTTCATACAGAACTTTGTAGCCTGTGTTAGCCGTTTTTGCGTTAACAAATGGCACCGTAACTTCTATTCCAAGTTCCTTAGCCTTCTGATGTAACCGTTGAACTACATTTTTTATTACAGCTGTCTTTCCTGTGCCCGGTTTCCCAAATAATAACAGATTTGAAGGTCTAGCACCCTTTAGAACCACAGACAAAGTTTGCGCAATTGTTTTTGTCTCCTCATCTCTGAATGGGAGTTTATCCGGGACATAGTCTATAGTCAGGGTCCGCCTGTTTTTAATCAAAGTCCTTCCCGATACAGCTTTTTCAAATATACTATCGAGTAGATCATCACTCAATTCAAAACGCTCCTATATTATCCCAATTATTCATACGCATATGCATACACATACACACCCCTATGTTTCCTTTCTAACCTAACTAATGACATTTAAGATATAGTTATCATCTTAACAGGTTGTTAATAATTAGCTTTTAAAGATCAGAATCAATTTAATTTAATTATTTGATTAATACTCTTCAATCTAAAAATAGGATATATGAGTATGTGTGTGGAATCGAAATAGTGGGGTGAGGTATTATGAGAAAAGACTTCATTTTAACATGATCTTAACAATCGTTTTTACGAGAATATAAAAGGGTACCAAAACACCCCTCTATTTCCACTGGAGTGTTAGGATTCGACTTAACAATGTTAATATCAACGGTATAACCCCTTTATTTCCACTGCAACCCCAATTAAGGCGCCATTATAAAATTGTCATTGTAAAGAAGTTCAAATGTTAAAATACTATTGGTTCGTCTCATAAAAAGTTAACAAGTCAGTCTTTATTGGACCTGGTTTTTCATCACTTGTGTTAATGTGTTAACTGTTAAGAAATTTCAGATATGAGATATTTGTAATTTTTATCAGTTGGTTTATTGAGGAAAATTTTGGGGATTACGAATATTTGCCTGGGTCTGAGCCACTGTATAATAAAGCATCAATTCTCTACGTCCATTCTCAGTTATGTGATATTTGAAAGGCTTACTACTGCCATCCCTGGCCACTAAATTACTTTCATATAACTTTCTCATAAGACGAGATGTATGCTCTCGCGTTTTTCCTATTTCCATCTGAATCTCTCTTGAAGTTCTAGATCTCTGAGCCAATAAATTCAAAATTAGATCCGGAGTGGACAATTGATTCTCATAATTCATATCGTGATTCTTACTGATAATATAATTCGCTGTGATATCATTTGGTATCACATCGCTTTTAGCTAATAGCGATTCATTCTCATGAATTTGTGATTTAGTTTGTGATAATACTTCAATGTTGTGAGATCTCAATGAAGGATCGTTATCTGGCTGTGATATTGTAGCGGATTTTTGTTGAAAATCATGACCGACAAACCCTGAGCTAGCTTTATTTATAGGTCCAGTGTGATTACGCTGGGTCAGAAGCAATTCTAATTTGTCGATTTTAAATCTTAATTCACCAATTCCTTTATCATAATTTTGTAGTCTGCGTGTATATTCTGATACAATAGCCTCAATTACAGCTTGATCTGGCTGCTGCTTTAATTTACTAACGAGGTCCTTAAGTTTCAAATATAGAAACATGCTACAAATGCCAATCACAAAGGAAGTTAAAAGATACATCACGAGATCCCAATCTAAGTTAAACACTCCTATAACCATGTCACAGAAGTTATTATAACCGTGATATTAATCTTGTAGAATGGATTAATTTATACTATTGACAGTCTTTTAATTAGTTGGTCAATCACTGGCATCACATCTTGAACTCTAGGATTATCACTAGTTTTTTGATATAGTATCACATTAAGTTGTGATGTTAGTCTTTCTAAGACATGAAACGATTCTTTATCAAGAGCGTTGATAGAGTAAAGTAGAATAATGCTATAAAGCAATCTTGTTATCTTATTTTTACATTGCTTTACTTGTCTATAATAAGCTCCTGAACTTATATTTTCAAGTGTCCTTTCATTAGCTAGTCGTTTAGAAATAATATCTATTTGTCTACCAGTAAATAGAGAATTTGCAATAATGTATTTAAAAAATACATTAGAATTATAATTCATTTGTTCCATTGAAACTATACAATCTTGTATAGTATTTGCCTGTATTAAAGATATTATGAATTCAGAAGATAAATAGTAGTTGAGATAAGACAATTGAAATTGTGCTACGTTCTGACTGTATAAAATCTCTTAAAAGATATAGAATTCGGTTTCGCTTTGTATTAAATATCTGTTAATTGTTGTCATTTGTTATCGGGGATCAAGTTAGTCTACCGACTACTTAAGATGGCTTACTATTGAGAATATCTTTAATTACATAGAAATTTATCTAATAATTCGTTAAGGTATTCCATTGAATACAAATAACTGCATATTCTGACGCTTTTCACCCCCAACCCATTTCTTATTTGTTCTATGCTAGCAGGAATTAACGGATAAATTCGAACTAATGTTCATATGGCAATATGCTTATTACATACAGTCTATCTGATCAAATAAAGTACAACACAATCATGAAATTACTTGGATTAATCGGTCTTAGAGATTGGCACGTTAAACCAGGACAGGAAAAGGACAAGATATTCGAGGACGTCATTGGACATGATGATATAAAAAGAGTCTTTCGAATGGCACTAGAGTCAAATGAACCAATTCATATTTTGTTGATCGGTCCACCGGCTTCCGCAAAGACAATTTTCCTGGAGGCACTTATGCATAAGGTTGGGGACAAGCAAGCTTATTTTACTATTGGAGGTAGTAGTACTAAAGCCGGGGTAGTCAACATGCTATTTATGAAAGAACCAAAGTATCTGATGGTCGATGAAATTGATAAAATGTCCAGGAGCGACCAAACAAGTCTGCTTGGTTTGATGGAAACCGGTGAGTTGGTAGAGACCAAGGTTAGGAAGACTAGAAGGATCAAATTAAAGACATGGGTTTTTGCAACTGCCAATACAACAGCAAAATTATCCAGACCACTGCTCACTAGATTCATGGTATTTGGTCTTAAACCGTATACTTACGAAGAATTTGAAGAGGTGACCGTACATTTATTGGGTAAGCGTTATAATGTGAAGAGGGACTTGGCCATTGTTATTGCCAGTGCTGTATGGCACAAAATGGGTACCCCAACTATTAGGCAATGTGTAAAGGTTGCAAAGATGACAAAGAAAAAGGAAGATGTAGAGTGGCTCATCGAAACTATGAAAAAGTATCAAGATAGTGGACAGAATTGGAATGAATAAATCCAGAAATAGGATAAGCAAAATAATGCAGAATAACCTAAAATTAGGCTTTTAGTGGTTATTAACTTAGGGGTTATCCGAAAATTAGTGATATTAGTTGAGTTTAGGCGAACTATATTTGTCCAAAATTGCTAAACCGAACTAACCCATCTTATCTTATGAAACTTGAAGTTACTGGTGTCAAGTCTGAATGTGATACATGATATGCTATGGAACAGAATTGTTCCATTACTGACATCATCTCATCGAAGAGAATAAATCAGGTCATCCAAGATGATAGGAAGACTATCAATAAGTGCAGTAATATTACTATTCTTAGCTACAATATCGTTAAAGGATTTGAACGGTACATAATTTTAATCATTTCTTCATCGGCCAAAGCGATTAGGAGCGCCTTCATAATTCTTTGGCTTTTGATGCTTATTAATTATTCAAAGAAGGTCAGGTATAGATACTTGACTTATATGGGTTTTCTTAATAATCAAAATTTACCTCCAGGGCTAGCTTGTCAAAGCTCAACTTACAGAGCTCTTCAAAAATTCGAATACTTAGGACTACTGATGCATTGATATCATCAATTGCTAGAGACGTTTATTATCGTCATTGTGATCATAATTGTGATTATTATTAATACTATCCTCTACCACGAAAACACCATCAATGAATAATCGGCTGTCAGAACCATTTGTAGTTGTTATAGTAAGGAAATACAGATCCCCTTGCCTTGGCAGTGTGGGGACTAAGTTGTTTACAGATTGATATTTCTGTCCTAAATTTGAAAATGATACTGGATCGGGTCGTATAATATTAGTTAGCTTTTGATCATTTGCTGCAGGTAAATATTGTAATAGAGATGCTCCCGTAGTAATGACAGAAACTATTACTATTGCAGCTAGGACAATAGCTCCACTTAGAACAAGCTGTCTTGAACTATTTTGATTACTTTTTGTTTTATCTTCTTTTCCTATTGCTGGTGGGTTTATAATAAAGTCGTTATGGGAATTCTGTGTTATCTGATACTCTTTGTTAGAATCAGGATTAACAATTTTTAATACCTCCTTTGCCATATCTCTACATAAGCAAATGTATTTAGATGAGTGAAAATCGGATACTGAAACGTAACCAAGAAAATGCAACTTTGAAACAGCTTGTAACACATTATCGCCTGTACTATCGGGAAACCCATCAATCAACGTAGATATTTTAATGGGATGCTGCTTCTTTACTAGTATGCGCAAAATTGCTATTTCGTAGGTATTCACGAGAAGATCTGGTAATTAGGCTTATTTATTATTTATTGGCATTTTTATTATCATGTTTGTCAATCTAATTTCTGAATCTTGAACAGAAATGCACAGAAACAGCCAAATATGGCCATTTGTTATTAAATTTATGTCACAAGGTCTCAATGAGCTTAATAATGGGGTTTTAACCAAACTTTTTTCATCAAGAGCAGTAGCTCAAATTCTAGACTTTTTTCTTGACCATAAGGAATTTGACTACCCACCAAGCGAAATAGCAAAGAAAACAGGACTATCTTTTAGGACCATATTTAGGGAGATGCCTGGTCTGGAGAGAAATCAGTTGATATTCAACAACAGACGGATTGGCAAGACGAATATGTATAAGCTAAATACCGATTTTGAAGCAGTTGCTTTGCTCGAGAGATTTGTTTTGGAAATATCCCAATTGCGTCCCAGCAGAGAACAATTAGATGCTCAAAATACAATGGATTTATCAGAATCTGAAATAGATATACCTTAATGGTATATAATTGTCAGATTAGTTGACTTTTATGTCAACATATAAATAATGCCTTGTCATATTATTGAGCATTCATGGCGGTAAAGTTGAGCATCCTATCATTATCTATAATTGCAGCTGTCCTTACAACTATAGTTTTTACCCAAATATCGATCGAGAGTAACAATAATAGCCAGACCATTGGCCAGATGCTACTATCGACTATCTATGCAGCAGGAGGAGGAAAACAAGGACAAATATCAAGATAAAATTACCATACTTACCAGCTGTAGAAAACAATCTTGTCCCTGTACAGAATACAAAAGATATTGCTTTACCATTTGTTTCCACCACTAGCCAAGCTACAAATCTCACATCTATCTTTAAACAAGTAGAAAATTCTGTTGTTCAAATCACGACCAAGACGACAAATACCGGCACACATATTATTATAAACGGAAATCCATTAGGAGGTCAATCCACTAGACTTGGTTCTGGTTTTATATATGATAAACAAGGACGGATAATCACTAACAACCACGTAATCGATGGAGCTAATACAGCTGATGTTACCTTCGTTGATGGCAATACATACAGAGCCAAAGTAGTAGGTAAAGACCCTTCTAGCGATATTGCTGTAT
>JAICVW010000459.1 GCA_025935105.1 Nitrososphaeraceae archaeon | reverse complement strand
CATTATAGGATTGACACGGAACATACAAAAACTGAAATAAGTTCAGATAAAATAGCTATGAAGATAGTAAATCAGATTAAAGACGAATTCAAGATATAAATTTGTGCTCTCTAATTTAACGCAACACAGAACAGAATCCATGAGTCACTTGAAGAATCAAGGACATCACATATACATATCATATTCTGATGTAAATGACTATGATACTGGAGAATAAGATGCACCCATACCAAACTATGGTTTCCACATGTACTAAGAAAGATTACCAAAGGCAATGCTACCAAGAAAGATGAAATGTCATCGAAGTAATAATAATATACCAAAAATACGATCTAATGCTCCTCATGTGTAGCATTCTTTCCTAACTGGAGTGAAAGGAAAAATTTACAAGTAGAGGTACGTCGATGATAGAAAGGTTCTATTTCGATGTTATCCTGTACAAGTCCTGGAACAATATTGATGAATGAAAATAATACAACTAAATCTGGTCCGATCAATCCGATTACGGACAGTTTTCGACACCAAAATGGTGATATATAATAAAAAAAGCAGAGGTGGATTTTGTTCAATATCGCAACCTTGATAAGAAGAAGTGATTAGACGCTGCCAATGCAACCACTTGGAACGTTTTCATTCAGGTAAGTCGTGCACATGGACCTATACCATACAGGGGCTTAGCATAATACCGGCTCGATATGAATATATCCTGATATGGAAGACATTTGGCCGATATAGAAAACAGATGAAACGTGGTTACTCTAAGCTATTGTTTCGGTAATAAAACGGTTATTTGGAGAACATATATAAGATCAAAATTGATAAGAACACAGAATAGAGAATTGTCATTCAGATGCCCGTAATGCGCACAGGCTAACCAACCTTACCCTAATAATTTGATGAGTTCTACAAGGCCCGCAAAGATTAGGCTTTAAATAGCATCATTGCACACCATTGTACACCCTATTACTCTATTTTCGATATGCATGACAGTAATAAAATAATAAAAGAAATAAATCCCAGCTTCAGTACTAATCCCAAGGATTATTCTAAAGTAGAAATAGCAAAAATTAACTCTAATGATCTTAGAGGTAGTCTATTTAACGAGTTCAGAGACTACTCTTCTGAAAATATTTCATGGGAATCTGAACAAATAGCAAAATCACATGGAATCTATTTGGAATTCAATAGAGCAAAGACCGGAAACGAGAAAGATTGGATGTACATGCTGCGTATATCTATACCTGGTGGTGGACCTATTACTGCTAAGCAATGGAATATACTAGACAGAATATCAGATAGATACACCATCGGACCAGAAAATGCATATCCTCATGCAAGGCCAGGTTTAAAAATAACAACAAGACAAAATATACAGTTTCATTGGATTAGGAAGATAAACCTTGTAGATGTAGTAAGGGAAATATCAGAATCAGGGTTTTTTACAATGAATGGTTGTGGAGATAATACTCGAAATGTAACTGGTTGTCCTCTATCCAGTCATTCCAAGATTTTTAATGCAAATAAATGGGCTAACAGGGTTGGAAAATATTTTGCTCTTCCAACTGCTGCTTATATAGAAATATTCGAAATCGATCCAAAATATCTTAGAGATGCAAAATTAGAAAACAGAATACTTGGGGTGAGCAGATTTGATTATGGCCAAAACCAACTTAACAGAAAGTTCAAGATAGCATTCTCGGCAATTCATTACGATGATGCAACTAAAAAATATGTGCCGGATAATTGTGTAGAGCTGAGAACAAATGACATTGGTATTGCTCCAGCTCTCAAATATGACTGTAGCGATAGCATCGATAGTAGTAGTGGCAGTAATACTAAAGTGGAACAGTTTCAAATTTACGTAGGAGGAGGTCAAGGACGACAGTCTGGTAAGCCAACAGTTTCAGTACTTGGTGAGCCATTTGGTTTGTTTGCTGAAGAAAATCTCATGGAAGGACTAGATGCTATAGTAAGAGTTCATAAGGAATGGGGAGACAGACATAACAGACATTGGGCCAGACTAAAGTATTTGATTGCAGTTAAAGGAATTGAATGGTTCAGAGAACAGGTCCGGAATCTTGGTGGAAGTGGAAGTATAAACTTTGAACCTCCGATTGAAGGTTACGATTACGGAAACATAGACCTACATTTCGGATGGATAAGACAGCCAGATAATAGTAACCGATGGTGTTATGGTGCTTTTATAGAGAATGGGAGGGTAGTAGATGGGAGTCAGAATGGTAATCTCAAAAGTATGATAAAACATTTGATGAATAGTTACTCAGATATAGAATTATTCACCACACCTAATCAACATCTATTGTTTTGTAATATAGAAGAGAGGCTGAAGAAACAGTTTGAAAAGGATATGAAGATGTTTAGGTATGGATTCCGTGAAATAATTAGGGGCCCAAATATCACAAATACTATTACTGTTAATAGTAGCAAGGCGACAGTATCTTCATCATCATATTCAAAGTTAAGAATGTTATCTGGAGCCTGTGTCGGAAGAGATACATGCAGATTAACATACACAGACTCTGAAAAGTTCGAACCGTATCTAATTGATGAACTGGAAAAGAAGTGGGGAAGTATGACTGAATCAATAGGTATTACGGGTTGTGAAAAGCAGTGCTACAGGCCAGCTACTAAGACAATTGGGTGGATAGGGACAGGCTTTAATCTATATCAATTGATGCTTATGGGTACTCAAGATGGAAGACATCAGGGTGCTCCGCTAGTCGACCCTGATACTGGGGAAGAATACCTTCACTTTGTACCCCGCAAAGATGTCGGGATAGTTACTGACTCCTTGTTTGAATACTACAAAAATAGTTCACAAGATGAAGGTAGGGCGGGGGGAATGGGATATTTTCTAAGAAAAGTAGGTCCGAAGGAGATAATCTCTTATCTCAAGTCAAATCCAAAGACTGTAGGTTTAATGAAAAAAACATTTAGGATAAACTAATCTAAGAGCCTATCCCAAAAATAGATAGGAATATAGCTTTAAGATGTTATCTATGTACATGTGACTTGTTACTACAGGAGAAGGAAACTTCTATCACCTAGTAGAAAGATTCCAGATGATCCTATATTCCATATATAGTTGCATCATGTATAAGATATAAGATAAACGAGGGCACAGCCCATCTAGAAAGCATAAAGCTTAATGTCACGAAGACTGAGCTGTAGTTATTCCTTGAGTATTCCGCTGTATTGTAATACTACCGTCCCGCCGCATTTATGGACAGGACGGCTACGCTGATAGCATTACAATTATTGTATAATGAATCTAGCTAATTATCTAATATCGAGAGTCATTAAGTATTTACTCTTATTATGGAATGTTCTAATATATTATAATTGCAGTAAGATTTCTCTTATCTTAATTCCTCCTCCAATTATGTGAATAGTCTACTATAACTTAGTTACACTTTTATACCT
>JAICVW010000509.1 GCA_025935105.1 Nitrososphaeraceae archaeon | reverse complement strand
GGCATGATCATAATATGACTATTAGCCATTTGGTAAACCTAAATGCATTCAAGTTCGTTAAAAACAATGAAGAATAATTCTAGTATTCCAGCAAAAATACAAACAGCACCAAATACTAGTCCGATCTTATAATATTCCATGTGTTTATGATCTGTAAAGTTGTATTTAGTTTCACATGTTATTTCCATTCATACGAATTTTACTACAATAAAATGAAAAAACTCGATATCAGGATCTACTTAAAAAAATATTAGATCTTTGGGTAAATAAACCCATTACAATGATTTCGCATATATGTAAATCTATAAGATTTTAGAAACCGTTTCTTTTAGTTCTGTAGCTGCTTTCTTTCCTTTACTACTCGCAGTTTTGCTTACATGTTCCACCAAGTCCTGAATTATAATCTCCATAGTACTATCCAAAGCTGCTCTAACCGCAGTAATCTGTTGAACGACCTCAGGATAACCCTTCCCGTCATCTATCATCTTACTTATACCTTTGACATGCCCCTCTATACGTGCCAATCTTTTCTTTACTTCTGGAAGTTTATGATGAGTCATGTTATTCTTTTTTTCATCTCGAGTGATATTTATCTAATTGGATGGTTCATCCAACTCTCAATTATTGTAATAATCAAGACAAACCTATCCTGAAACAAGAATATAGATTCCTATTACAGCAATCACAAATCCCACCATTGAATCATTATATTTTTCTGGAATTCTTGCCAAAGTCTTTGCAAGCCCTATTCTACCCAGTTGGACTAGAAGTAAAAGGGTGGCAATAGAAGCAATGGCAAAGACGATTGATAACTCCAATGCAAAGTACAATCCCGCCGATATTGCAGAAAGAAAAATTGGGACTATGCTGGGGTCGGGAGAAAGTGCAGCTCCTAATATTACAAAATATCCAAATCTTCTGCTGAGATTAGCGGCATTTTTTTTCTTATCTTCATGTTCGTGATCATGCACAAGTCCATGTTCATGACGGGCTCTTTTTTCTATGAAAGGTCTGAATCCAACAATTAAACCTATAGCAGTCATGATCACCCCTATTCCAGTATCAAGATATGATGAAA
The DNA here is from genome assembly GCA_025935105.1 of Nitrososphaeraceae archaeon. Classification (GTDB taxonomy): domain Archaea; phylum Thermoproteota; class Nitrososphaeria; order Nitrososphaerales; family Nitrososphaeraceae; genus Nitrosopolaris. Next base: position 2,067 of record JAICVW010000509.1, on the reverse strand, counting down.
TCAGGTGCGAGAACACGAGCCCCACAGCTACAACTCCTAGACCAATAGCAACTGATAGAACCACATGACCAATAGCTGTTAAAAGTGATGTTCTGAATAGCTTTTTGGCAGTCCATTGTTGGTTTTTTGCAAGTACACAAAGCGTAAGCCAATGATCAGGAGCAGACATGTGAAGTATTCCCACTATTGCAGCTCCAATAATATATGTAAAATTATTAATCATTGAAGTATTTATTAAAAATTAGTTATTAAAAGATTATCCTCCCCCCCAGGAAGGGATTACGTTTGAAATCAAAGTAGAACTTAGTAAATTGAATGGTTATTTCTACAAACTCAGAGATGTTTTTTCTCGAATACTCTCCTTCCTGTTTATCATGTAAATTCCAGTCAACATTATTCCCATAGCAATTATCTGAGACAGACTTGTTTCTTCATGTAAAAAGACTGAAGCAAATGCAAGTCCAAATACAGATGAAAGAGAAAACATTGTAATTGTTCTGACAGTGCCTATTCTTTTTAGACTCTGCAAGAAAAAATAAAGTGAACCACCAAAACCTAATACGCTCAGTACAATTATGTAAGGTATCTGCTCCATACTGACTTGAATCGGTATTCCAAATGTGATTATTATGACAAGCAAAATTGAACCACCTATTACAGATTTTAATTGAACCAACCTTGCAATGTTTATTTTATTTGAAATGATTCTACTGATATTGTTATCTAATCCCCACAAAGCGGTAGCAACTAAAATTAATGCGTTTCCTGCATTTATCTGAAATAAAGAACTTGAAACTTTGAAGTTGGTTACAATCATTGTTACTCCAAACAAAACCAATCCTATTGCTACAAAGCCTGCTGGCCTTAGTCGTTCCTTGAAGAAAACTAGTGCTAAAAGTACGGTAAATACAATTTCTGCATTAGACAACAATGATGTATCCGTTGCACTACTCTGACTCAAACCTAGAAAGTATAACAATGGGGCAGCAGCTGCACCACATACTGATACTATAATTAATAATCCATAATCTTTTCTTGCAAACGACATTTTGGTTTTTGCCAATGGCGTAAAAGTTGCAGCAGTAATAAGATACGCCATAGACGAAAGTAAGACGATATTGACATTAGATATTACAGGTTTGGCAATTGTAGGAACTGAACCAAAAAGTGCAGACGCCACTATAATAGAAATATATCCAACGATTTTTGGTCTATTTCTAAATTTAAGAAAATCCTTTCACCAAATTAAATTTTAGATATGATATTATGAGTCTTTTTTTATAATTACAAAACTATCTTGAGATGATCTGACCCTTTAGCCAAACAGCAATCTGTTTGGTTGCTGCATTGTGAGACATGTCGATTATTGGCAATGTCACATTATTTGTTTCATTTTTCAAATATGGCTTGTATTGAGGCATCTCTGTGTATTCTATAGCTGCAAAGTGGATCTTTCCATCAATTTGATCCTTGATAATCTCAGCAGTAGGAGGGAAACCTTGCGGTTCATACAATATTCCATCTGCCCATCTCACCGGAGTGGCAGAATTACCTTGGGGTACATTGCTTGTTTTTACGTTGAGAAAATCATCCAAGCTGTTGAATTTGACCAGCTCGTGTATTATGATTTCATTTATTGGTTGATGCCTAATTGTGACCATTATTTCAATCATGCAAGAGTATGATTTAACAATTCTATCCCGTTGACTGTATGACTAGAATGATCATTACTATAGTAAAGGCTGTAAAAATCGAACCCATTCCTATTGCTATCTTTGTATTTTTATGCAATTTGACTAATTTTGCCTGTTTCACTAATTTTAACTTGTCTTCATTTGTCTTTCAGTGTGAATTCAAGTAAACGTACTCTCAGATTTTAAATAAGGTTATCCTAGTTTAATTCTCTATGAGTGAACAGACTAGAACTTTTTTTAATTTTTCATTCTTTAAAGTAGATCCCAAGTGGCGCTGGATGGCTGATCTTGCAAAAGAAGAGTCTGCAAAAGAAGTAGAAACTATACTTAAAAATTCACACATTATGTACAGGACATATTCAACACTAGGTCT
>JAICVW010000108.1 GCA_025935105.1 Nitrososphaeraceae archaeon | reverse complement strand
TGGCTCAAGAGTTTCAGAAGAATCCAGACACGATATGAAAGACTAGCATCACTCTATTTAGGATTCATTCAACTTGGCTGCATAATGATCCTAATGAGACTTTTCAGATGAGTTCTATGTTAGTTTGCTGCCTTGATTGTTTTTGTTGCATATGGGTCAATCAATTAGTTAGTATAAGATGAGGTTTAGCTAATGGTATGTAAAGATAATTGTGCTAAATATAGGGCCATAAGATCCCACCCGGGTAGGTCCCACTATTACTCTGAAGTTGGCCATTACAATATGGGTCAAAAGCGATGCCAAGTTTGTGAGATGTTTATTATGTGGCTTGGAACCAGATGTCCATGCTGCCATACAACATTAAGAACGGTACCCAGACCAAAAAAATATAGACAAAAGCTTCAGCCAAGAAATTAATGAATAGTCAAACGATCCAAATAAAATAAAATATAGGAATGGTCTGTTTTTAGTTTAATATTCCAGATCATTGCTTAATGGGGTTAACAATCCAATCCAATCCAATCTGGTCTGGGTTGGTCTGAGCTATAATACTTTTATTCTTTGATTACCAATTATAGATATGTCAGATATCGCAAATATACCGTGGGAGGAGTTAATAAAAAAAGAGGCAAGAGGAATAAATGACGACGACCTTGGCGAGGTGCAACATATTGAGACAGATGTAGTTGTTACATGAGCTGGAGTAGTGGATAAAATAACATATCGTCTGCCAAAAGGTCTAGCAGAAAGGTATGATGGACATAATATATGGTTTAAGATCACCAAAGATCAAGCAAAAGCTCAATATGGCATAGACTAGACTAGACTTAATAATCTACAATATTTTTGTTTGTTTGTATATTTTGTGTCCATATCAGAGAAACAAGCTATGCGACCTTGAAACTTCAGAAAATACAATCTGTAATACCGTTTATTTCCTTTCCACTAGGGGTAGCAGCTCTAATATTACTTTTAATTGAGTTTACCGTAAGGGCATCTTTAATAGTACAAAATCCTCCATCTCAACTAATTTTGTTTGCTGGCTTTATAACAAATATTGCTCTATTACTATTATCATTTAGAGCTATAACACAAGTGATTTCAAAAAAGAGTCAAAAGGAATAGAAATAAAAATTCCATAAATGGCGATAATTCAAAAAAATGATGTTATCTTGTCAATTCCAGCTTATCAGGATCGATAATAAAAAGAAAAGAAAGTAGAAGAGCCAGATAAGAGAGGACTTGGCACTATTTTTTAGTGCTATTGGTACCTGATCCTGTTGATGGGCTATTACTGCTTATTTTGTTGGTGGCGCTGCCGTTACTGCCACCTCCAGATGTTGATGAACTCATATTACGAGCTAATTGTGGATGAACAGGCAGTGCCTTTATACTCTTAGCTGTTGGAGCAGTAACTTTATGTTCCTTTCCAAAGGCTTGAAAAGTCTTTCCGGTACCAATTTTTGTATTGTTCGCAATGATTTGTGAGTTGTTTCCTAAAAACCTTTGATAACTGATTTACATTCCCTATTTTTCCCACTCCTGTTGCGTTACCGGATGTCTTTTTGCTCTGATTGCTAGAGGGAGACTGCGCTGCTACTAATGACGGACTATGATATGACAAGGCTACCGCAGCAGGGGCTATTACCAAAACCGTGGCTAGTACTGTTACTGCTACGACAAAATTTTTTATTTATAAGAGTAGTATACAATTTTTCTATATCCTGGTTCCTATGATTTCCTTTTGGAATTCTAAATATCACAACGGATGAAAAGAAATACCAAGTCGATGTTTTGCCCCCCATTGCCCTATAGCTGTCCAGCCTTGAATACACGAATGCTCTGTAATCTGTATCTCCATTTTCATTGTTCGGAGATCCGATAAAGACAGTTCAAGAGGCTTTTCAACCAGTCCATGGACTTTGAGTTTCCAATTAATAAAATCACTTTCTAAATGCTCTTTGTATTCCTGCGTATCAGGAGGATAACCATTTGCTCTAAAAAATGGCGTAACATCTGATTTTGAGTAGAATGGTCTTGGTACTATTCTGCCAAACAATGTACGTCTCACTGGCTCTATCACAGCACCAAGTTTGTTCTGCACATCTCTGGGCCTCCTGAGAGAGATCCCTGTAGCCCACACATGAACTGCCAGTACTACTAGAACAAAAAGTGCAAATATTCCAATTGCTATACCAAGGCTAGTTTCTTGACCCAGGAATATATTACCCATATTATCAGGGAAACGTTCAGCGATAACCATTGCTAGGTGAACTATAATGAATAGAACAAAGGCACACATCCCAAGAAAATGTAAACTACGTGCCACCTGGCGTCCTCTGAAAATTTTAGGATATCTGGGGAATCTAGCGCCGACAGCCGGTGACATTGCCGCACCTGTTGCAATCATAAACGGTCCTAGTAGAAATACGACACCAAAATAAGAAAGCTGCTGAAGTGGATTGTAAGGATTACCGGTGGGCGGAAAATGCAAACTAGCATATATCATCGCTGTATGAAATGCTTGTGGAAAGATAGACCAAGATGTCGGTACAAGGCGCGCCCACTCATTGCTTGTAAAAAGCAAAATGTAATAGGCTGCGCCATTTATGATCCAAAAAATCATAGAAAAAAAGTGCCAATGCCGTCCCATCCCAAGGTTCTTGTGTCCTGGTAAAGCTATCCATGAAGAGAATGATTCCTCCTCCTCTAATGAAATCCAGACTCTCTTCTTTAGATCAGGTGGAAACACTTTTTTTGTAAATTTTATCCATTCTGTTCCAGGTGTCGCATGGTCATGCCAATATAGTTTGGGTAGGGCACTCAAGATTTCAATTCCACTTCGAATAAGTAATGTAATAAAAATAAGATTAATGAAATGTGCAAAACGAACCCAGAATGGGAAATCTAGATGTACCGTTTATTACTCCGCCTCCTAATAAGATTAAATGAATATTATTTAACAATTTATAGATAAGGAATAAAGTTACAAAGCAAGCATTTACAATGAAAAGTAATACAATACAATAGATTGCAATTAGAGGAATACTATCAAATTGGAATTGGAACAAGCACTATCGTAGTGATAATACTATGATACTATATAGGAATCAAATTTGGCTTCAAGTAAACACTACTACTGCCATCATTCATTTAATCCTTCAAATATGACTCACACCAGTCGTACTTCAAAATCTTTCGAAGCCCAGTTGGCTCAATCAGAAGCAATTAGCAACAAAAGGATACGTGCAATCACGCAATGATTGGAAGAATGTTGAAATAACTGCATATCCAAAGTTAGATAACCAAAGGGGATACATTACTGGTGCATCAGGAGGACTACTGGGTGGGCATTATACAATGTATGCAAGAGGAGGAATGCACAAAGGTTTTGGTCCGACTGATGGCGGCTGTGAAGGGACTTCATATCACGGAGATTGGGCTTATGAAGGTGCTACAAGATTTGCCAAAGAACAATGGTATCCATCATATGTATTTACACCATTCAAGCCATCTTCAAGGCCTAACGAATCAAAGTGGGCCGGCTTTAAGACTATAATGTATAACATACAGCAGAATGGTAAAAAAGCGATAAAGATGGGTGCGAACGGTAATGGAAATTGGGTTAAAGTAAATGAATTTGTGGATTCAGATGGATGGGGAAACGCTGGTACAGAATGTTGAGGTGCATCAGATCAGATAATCACATGGGGCCCAATTGTTACATATAGATGGGATAATTCACCAGATGTTGATATTGAGGATTTGAGCGTTAGAGAAGTACAAGCAACAATCCACAATAAAATAAAAAATAAGAGCTTTATGAAGTGGTAGTCAGAGTCTTACATTTTATACTTTCGGTTTGCATATATATCATATCGTCATGAAATAGTAAAAATATTCCGATTCCAACTGTGTACTAATCTAACCTAATTTAATCATCAATTAATTCTAATCTAACCTAATCTAATCTAATCTACTCTACTCTACTTTAGTCTGGTTTAATCCGTCACCTACTTATTTTCCAATTTTCTCTTGGGGATCTGCTATATTTCATTACATAGCAAGCAAGTGACCAAAAGCACGGTGGTACTCTACCGGGGTTTAGGTCTGTTTCGTGTTCAGTTCAGTTTGCATATAGCATCCACGATAAATGAAATAACCTTACTAGCAAAGACGATATTTCTACAAATAGAAAATGAGGTTAGGTTGGAGTTTTTCTCGTGTTCCAAGATTGGATAAATATAATATCTGCTTAGAAAAAGACTGATATTGGAATTCAGATCTATTTATAGCTATGAAGGTGATTTATATTTGGATAGCCGTAGGAGTAGCTGTAGCAATTTTAATAGGCGGTCAAATCATGTAGTAGTTATGCAAAGTCAGCTGATCCTACTAAAAGTGCCGTAGTAATCTTGTGATATTTATCTAGCATCGGTAGCATCGGTATAGTAACTCTGCTTGTAAAATAAACCTTGTAAACCTCATAGCCAATTCCTTTGCCTTATATATTTTTATATTTTATTGTATAGAGTTACGTACTAGGCTAATATGAAACTAAATAATAATTGTAATATGTTTGTTAATAGTCCATTTCATAAAAATATTCCTGTGCATAAAAGTGCCAATACACTAGCATCATTATCTATACAATACACTACTATAGCTATTATTGGAAGCAGATTAAACAACATAATCAGGAATAATCAAATTAGCTCCATTTAATATCATAATCCGAATCATTAAATTGAATTTTATACCATCTTTATCCTTATTTTGAACCTCTGTTGTTCTGGATTACATTTTCGGCATCTTCTTCTCCTTCCCTCATCAATTTCTTTACCCGATAGGCCGAAAAATCACCATCTTCATACAAATAGTGCAGCTCTTTTTCCTTCCGTCCTATCCGTGTCACTTGTTCTATTACTCCTCCATATGTGTGAATTAGTTCATTATATTCTGATTCTATCTCTCTGAACTTGATTTTACTCTTCTCGTCTATCTTAGAATTATCATCAGCATCAGCTTTTGTGTGAGCGTATAATTTCTTTAAAAGAGATATGTATCTTTCACGAATATCCAACATTTCAATATTTGTATTTGTTTTATCCATGAAAATGATATCTCGAGCTCTATGCCATACATCTAGCATATTTTCAGGAAGCTCCTGTTGTTCACGAGGAAATACATCAACAATGTAGAACCTTTTGTTACGTCCAGGTGAAGCCTTTATAGCTTCTAGCATAGGCGTATTACTGAGTAGACTTCCATCCCAGAGATATCTGCCATCTTTAATACTCCATCTTATACCATAGAATGGATAACCTGCACATGCAGCTATGCTATCTATATCTACATATGTCTTGTAATTATCAAATATTACAGGCTCGCCTTTTTGTATGTCTGCAGCAGTAATAATTAATCTTGATTGGTAATTGGCACTATCCTCTTCCTTAAGGATGTCATTGTGATTTTGACCCTGACTTTGAATATCACTCTCCAATCTTGCTTTCCTATTAAGAGAATCAAAATCAATAAATTCTTTCAGCGTATTTTTCAAAGCTTTGGAATCATAAAGATATTTCCACTTATAGGGTAAAAAATAATCCCAAGATAAAGGGTCAAACCATTTTGGTGTAAAGGCATTTGGATTACCATACATAACAGAATACATAGACGATAGGATAGCCATTGTCTCATCGGCTGATAGTGGGAACGGGAACATAGTAGCTATAGGGATCAAAGAATATTCAAGGAATTGAGGCGGAATATTACTTTCTGCAAGAGTTAGCCAAAATTCTTCTAATACTTTTGCTGCATCTTTATGAGCATTTTGTGCACTACATATAATGGAAGAGTTTATGGCCCCAATTGAAGACCCAGCTAAAATATTAAATCTAATACCATGCTTTGCAATTGTTTTGTAGACTCCGCACTCGTAAGCTCCTAATGAACCTCCTCCCTGCAAAACAAGTACTGTTTCTGTTTCTGATTCTTGAGATGTTTGAGGTTGCTGATGATGACGACTATGATGTTCTTCTTCTCTCAATCTTATCTCATTACCTCCTAACAGCTTTCACTTTTCTTCTCTTCTTTGCGTGCGTAATGTGTTTCACTCCAATGTTCGACAAGTCTTTGTATCTTCTCCTTTAGTTTTGTATGTGAATGAATCATAAAAGAGAACGGGAATGTGTAACTGATTTTACAACATTCCTCACACCATCCATAAGATGCTGAAAATCCATGTGCTTCGCCCACTACACATTTAGATGAGGAAATTACCTCATAAAGCCATTTAAACCAGGTTAAGGATAAGGGTACTGGTAGTAGTTTGTTTATTTCAAAGCGCGCTGACCATTTGGGACATATGTCACTTATAGATAGCTTGACATCATTTATCTGCCGGGGTTGGCCAGGCATCAATTTTGGTTTTTCAAAATTGTGTATAATCGATCGCATTCTACTTTTAGTGTATACTACATTGGATAAAAGTGTACAAGAAATATTTTGATTCAAACTTTCCTACCCATCACATTACTAATTACCTCTAATACCACAAAGGCTAGAATATCTAGAAACATAGATAGAAACATGTATGGATAGATAGACAGGCTATAAAAATTTGCTACTATTCCTTGCTAAAGTCTATAATAACTCGGTATAAGCTAAAGCAAATGTCTCTAAGTTAAGTATCATAATTTACGCCAACTACCTATATATCTAAGGTATCTTCTTACTGCACTTCTCAAATTATCTTCTGTTCCATAGTCATGGTTTGCACATACCTCTTTCTTTAGATTTTTGTTTATCCTTGTTTCTACTGGATTTAGATTTGGTGAACGTTTAGGCAGAAATACAATAGTTAACCAATCTGATTGGTTATTTGTAAATTGTCGAGTCTTTCTACTTACATGAAGTGATGCATTATCCATTATTAGGATGAATCGTTTTATCTTGTTCTTTTTGACATAATTTTTTATACTCTTAAGGTGGTCTATGAAATCAGTACTTGTTCTAGATTTACTTATTTTGAATTTGATCTTATCTTAAATCCATAGAATTTTGGCCTTGGTAAGAACAGCTCATATAATATATTATGAGGCAAAATTATAGATTATGACATTTGTATTCAGATTCTCATCACTGTCTCGTTATCATTTTATTGCTATCATTTCATTACCATTACCGCTTCAATTCGACAATTCACTTTAATGAACTGTATAGTTGGGAAGGCAGCTGAATTAATATTATTGAGCTATTGATATTTTGTTGATCTAGTTAGAATACTGCTTTTCTCATGTACGATCCACATTTACGACACACTCTACCAGAAACTTTTTTTCCACAAGACAAGCAGATATACGTTGGTTTGATGCCGCCATGACTAATGCTACCGTTAATATGCTGTCCTCCGTTATTGTTAGTATTAGAATCACTTAGACCCAGAGATTTTAGCGCTTTAGACTGCTTTTTTCTAAG